>JAZLIC010000033.1:0-6906 GCA_045617225.1 Clostridia bacterium | reverse complement strand
AAACACAAAGGGGCGGTGATGTGTCGGTAACATAATACAGCGCCTTTGGCGAACGCCGAACCGCCGAGACGCTTACATACATATGATTTTTATGCTGCGAAAGGATACCATATTAATATGGGAAAACATGTATGAATTAGGTCATTATTATGACAGTAACCATTTGGATATGGAAGGAAATGGCATATCAGATGTTGTTTTGAAAAAGGTTAAGAATCACAAAGTTAAGAAAAAAAGATTATATGTGATATCTGAGGAAGGGTATGCTATTATAGATGAAAATAACCTTTGCAGAGTATATATTACAATTCCTGAGAGCGAATTTGTAGAGGAGTATAGTCGAGATTCGCAAGGGAATCTTCTTTACCGAAGTCGGCGTATAGAAGATGAGCATATTCAATATCTATCAGGATTTAACGAATTTTCTGATGAGGAACGAAAAGTGTTTCGCAAATTAGAGGATAAAAAATGATATTTACAATAAGTGTCAAGAGAACGGTTCTCTTGACACTTATTTTTTGAATTTACATTATATTTCAGTTGAATTTTTAAATTAAATATGTTATGATTATATCTCACGGAAGTGAAATTTCAACTTGGAGGCGTTTTTGTGGATAATAAAGCACCTATGCTCTGTTGCAAGTGTAACAAGAATTTAGCGGTTGTATATATATCGAAAATTGATGCTGACGGCAAGCAAAAGAACGAGGGCTATTGCTTAAGCTGTGCAAAGGAGCTTAATTTAGCGCCTATAAATTCTATTATGGAGAATATGAACTTAGACCCCGAGGAGATGGATAATCTCAACCGTGAGGTCTTAAATGTGTTTAACGAAATGGGCGACCCTGAGGAAATGGCGGAGCAGTTCGGTATGTTTGATGAAATGGAAGATGCAGACGAGCATGGTGCACAGAAAAATCCTTTTGCATTCTTTCAAAAGATGATGGGCGGTAATGACGCTTCGGATAAAAATGAGGACAGCAAAGAAGATGCGCCTAAGAAAAAAGAGAAGAAAAGTAAAAGCAAGTTCTTGAATATGTACGGAATCAATCTGACTGAGAAAGCAAGGAACGGCGAAATTGACCGTGTTATCGGCAGAGAACGTGAGCTTGAACGCACGATACAAATCCTTAACAGGCGCACCAAGAATAACCCTTGTCTTATAGGTGAACCGGGCGTTGGTAAGACTGCGATAGCAGAAGGACTTGCATTAAAGATTGCATCGGGTGATGTACCTATAAAGCTTTTAAACTATGAAATTTATCTTTTGGATATGGCGACGGTCGTTGCCGGTACGCAGTTTAGAGGTCAGTTTGAGTCCAGAATGAGAAATATCATTAACGAGGTTAAGGAAAAGGGAAATATTATACTTGTTATTGATGAAATCCATACAATATCCGGCACAGGTGATTCCGAGGGCGGACTTAGTGCAGGCAACATCTTAAAGCCATCTCTTTCAAAAGGCGAAATACAGGTTATCGGCGCTACAACTGTTGAGGAATATCGTAAGTATATCGAAAAAGATGCGGCGCTTGAACGCAGATTTCAACCTGTTTTGATTGAGGAACCGACCATTGATGAAACAATAGATATAATAAAAGGCATAAAAGGATATTATGAAGACTATCATCAGGTAGTGATAACCGATGATATTGTAAGGTGTGCAACTGTGCTTGCAGAGAGGTACATTCAGGATAGGTTTATGCCTGATAAAGCCATTGATGTAATTGACGAGGCGGCATCAAAAGCAAACCTTGAAAACCAAAAGTTGATTGAGCTTGCAAAACTTAAAGAAGAGTATGAGGAAGCCAAGGCAAAGCGAGAAGAAGCAGAAAACACTGCAGCGGCAGACTCTATGGAAGATTTGCAGAACGTTGCTTCACTTAAAAGCTATGAGTGTAAGCTTCAAGAAGATATAAAGAAGTTTGAGGCAGACGGTATCAGAACTTATATAACCGCCGATGATGTTGCGGCAGTTATAGAGAATTGGACCAAAATTCCCGTAAAGCATATTTCGGAATATGAAACAAGTAAGCTTATCGGTCTTGAAGAAAGACTGCACAAGCGGTTTATCGGACAAGATGAGGTAGTAGATAAGGTTGCGCGTGCAATCAGGCGTAAGCGTGCCGGAATAAGCTTAAAACGCAGACCGGTTTCATTTATATTTGTGGGTCCCACCGGTGTCGGTAAAACGGAGCTTGTAAAGCGTATTGCCTGTGAAGTATTTGACGGCGAGGACTCTTTGATTAGAATTGATATGTCGGAGTATATGGAGAAGCACTCCGTATCAAAGCTTATCGGCTCGCCTCCCGGATATGTGGGTTATGATGACGCAGGACAGTTGACCGAAAAGGTCAGACGGCATCCGTATTCCGTAATACTTTTAGATGAGATTGAAAAAGCACACGAAGACGTGTTTAATATGTTGCTTCAAATTTTAGACGATGGCAGAATAACAGACAGTCACGGCAGAACAGTATCATTTGAGAATACAATTATAATTATGACTTCTAACGCAGGAAGTGACCAAAAGACAAATCTTATCGGATTTAATGATGCAGACGATGCAATTTCAATTAAGGTTCAGCGTGCGCTCAGGGAGTTGTTCAGACCGGAATTCTTAAACCGTGTAGATGAAACTGTGATATTTAAAGAGCTTAAAAAAGACGAGCTTGTGCAGATTGTTACTTTAATGATAAATGATTTATCGGAAGGCCTTGAAGAAAAGGGCGTTTCCCTTAATGTAGATGACTCTGCAAAAGAGCTTGTGGTTAAAGAAGCGTATAACAGATTATACGGTGCAAGACCTATGCGCAGATATATTGAGCAAAATATCGAAGATGAGTTGGCACAACTCTTGATTACAGGAAAGCTTAATGCCGGCTCTGTTGCAAATGTAACTGTGAAAAAAGATAAAATTTTTGTCAGTGTTGAATAACTTTTCATATTTAGTAAATACTACCTACAATAAAAGGAGGTAGTAAAATGAAAAAAGTTATTTTAGGTACATTGGTTTCAATTCTTTGTGTGTTTCTTTCGGCGTGCGGCAGTACAACGATGGATAATGGTAACGATACCAATGGTATTGGCGGCGACGAAGGCGATAAAGGCGGAAGAAGCCGTATTGAGAATTCGATAGATGACACTATGGACGATGCAAGAAAGGCAGGAGACGACTTAATCAATGGTGCAAAAGATGCGACAGACGATATGATGGAAGGCGAAAGAAAAGCTATTGATGATGCAAGTGACGGAATAAGAAATGCAACAGAGGAAATGAAAAATTAGTCATTCTTAAAAAGGGACTGTAAAAAACATAATGTTTGTACAGTCCCTTTTTGTAACCTTTTTTTCAATTATACATAAAATAGCGTTGTAAAGTGAAAAGGGTGGTTATATGTGGGTTGCGTGGCGGAGATTTAAATATAGGTTTAAAAGAAAAAGGTGTCCGTGGTATTTCAGATACATAAAATACAAATGCGAATATGCCATCAGAATTGTACTTTTTGGCATATTTGTTTTATTATCAGTGTGGGGTACAACACATATATGTCACAGGGTACAAAGTGTTGTTGATGAACTTGCAGTATCAAAAGCAAACTCTGCGGTAAATACAATGGTAAACAATACTATCCTTAACCTGCTTTCCGATGACAAAACCGCTTATGAGAAAATTATCAATCAAAGCAAGAATGCGGATAATAATATAACATCAATGAATTTAAATTACATTGAGGTAAACAGGTTTAAGTCAAATCTGGCACTGAAAATACAAGATAATCTTAACACTCTTGACTCTGCACAGGTTTTTGTACCGTTTGGAACATTTGTGTCAAATAATTTGCTGACCGGATTTGGTTTTAAAATTCCGATAAAGGTAATTGTTTCGGGAACGGTCGAAGTTGCGTTTAATGAAGAATTTAACTCCGCAGGTATAAACCAAACAGACCATATGATAGAAGCGGTTGTTAAAGCGCCTGTGGCTGTTATATATCCTATGCGAAAAATGAAAACTGATGTTGAAGTAAGAATACCGATTGCGGAAACAATTATTGTGGGTACTGTGCCTGATACATATTTAAGTTTTGGTAAATAGTTGTTGCAAATAATAATTGATTAAGGTATACTAAAGATAATCAGGCGGTGTTCCGCCTTTAAAATGGAGATTAATATGGACAAACAAGAAATATTAAGAGAAATATCAAATTTAAAAGATACACTTAATTATCACAATTATCAATATTATGTGCTTGATAATCCGTCAATCTCTGATTTTGAATATGATGAGATGATGCAAAGGCTTATAAAGCTTGAAGATAAATACCCGGAGTTTAAGACCTCGGATTCACCGACGCAACGAGTTGGAGACACGATTTTAGATGGTTTTGAACAGGTAGAGCATATTGTCCAAATGCAAAGCCTGGCAGATGTGTTTTCAAAAGAGGAAGTATTCTCTTACCTTAAACGCACAAACGAAGCGTTAAATAATGATAAGACCGAATATGTGGTTGAAATGAAAATTGACGGACTTTCGGTTTCGTTAGAGTACGAAAACGGTGTATTTATGCGTGGTTCAACACGAGGAAACGGATTTGTGGGTGAGGATATTACCAATAATCTGCGTACAATAAAGAGTATTCCCTTAAAATTAAGTGAGGAAATACCTTATCTTGAAGTGCGCGGCGAGGTATTTATGCCGGTAAAAAGCTTTATAAAATTAAACGAGAGCAGGGAAGTTTTGGGCGAACCGCTTTTTGCAAATCCGAGAAATGCTGCGGCAGGCTCGCTAAGACAACTTGACAGTAAAATAACCGCACAGAGAAATCTTGATATATTTATTTTTAACATTCAACAAATAGAAGGACATACCATATCAACGCACCGTGAAGGACTTGAATATTTAGATAAGCTTGGATTTAAAGTTATTCCGGATAAATATTCCTTTACCGATAACGAGAGCGTTTATAACGAAATTTTGCGTATAGGTGATATGCGTGGTGATTTACCGTTTGATATTGACGGTGCGGTAATTAAAGTAAACGATTTAAGCCTGCGTGAAGCTCTCGGTTCAACATCAAAGACGCCGAGGTGGGCAGTGGCTTATAAATACCCTGCGGAACGCAAAGAAACAATCCTTGAAGATATTGCCTTGCAGATTGGCAGAACGGGAGTTGTTACACCTAATGCAGTTTTAAAGCCTGTTAAAATTGCCGGCTCTACCGTAAGTCGTGCTACGCTTCACAATATAGACAATATCAGGGATAAGGATATACGTATCGGCGATACTGTTGTAATACAGAAAGCCGGCGATATTATTCCCGAAGTGGTAGAGGCACTTAAAGAGAAACGAAACGGTACCGAAAAGGTGTTTGAAATGCCCGAAAATTGCCCCGTTTGCGGCGAGCCGTTAGAGAGAGCGGAGGGAGAGGCGGCGGTTCGTTGCACAAGCTCCAACTGCCCTGCACAAAAGCTCAGGAGCATTATACATTTTGCCTCGAAAGGTGCTATGGATATTGATGGTTTAGGCCCTGCAATTATTGAACAGTTGGTTGACAATAATTTAATTTATGACTGTGCTGACTTGTACTCGCTTAAAATTGAGCAATTAACCGATTTGGAACGATTTGGCGATAAATCAGCAGAAAATTTAATTACTGCAATCCAAAATTCAAAGGAACGCGGACTTGACAGAGTGTTATTCGGACTTGGTATAAGGCTAATCGGTGCACGTGCGGGAAAGCTCTTGGCAGAGCGTTTCGGCAGTATTGATGAAATGTTTAATGCAGATGTCGAAGAAATATCCAAAATCGATGATATCGGAGAGAAGATGGCGGAAAGCTTAGTACACTATTTAAGTGAAGATAAATCAAAAGAAATTATCAATAAGCTTCGCACAGCCGGCGTAAATCTGACATATGAAAAGAAGATTGACAGTGATAAGCTATCGGGACTAACCTTTGTTATTACAGGCACTTTGCCTACTCTTAAAAGAGATGAGGCAAAAGCTTTGATTGAAAAAAACGGCGGTAAGGCCGCATCTTCAGTTTCTAAAAAAACCGACTACCTTTTGGCAGGCGAGGAAGCAGGAAGCAAGCTTGAAAAGGCCGAGAGTTTAGGCGTACCTGTGATAGGTGAAGATGATTTGTATAAAATGATAGAAAAATAGCAGAAAAATAGTAATATCTGCATAAAATTTCCTTGACAAGATATTTTATATGTGTTATTATAATCGTTAGCAACCGTTTGCGTAGGTTGAGGGGCTGAAGTTTCACCGCCTTCAACTAGGCTTATCGGGGGTAATATATTATGGAGGTGAAAATAATGGACAAGGACATCAAGCAGGAGATTATTCAAAAGTACGCAACACACGAAGGCGATACAGGTTCACCTGAGGTACAGATTGCACTTTTGACATATCGCATTAACCACTTGAATGAACATCTTAAAGTTCATAAGAAGGACCATCACTCAAGACGTGGCCTTTTAAAGATGGTTGGTGTTAGACGTAGTTTCCTTAACTACTTGGAAAAGAATGATATCGAAAGATATCGTCGTATTGTTGAGCTTTTAGGTCTTAGACATTAAAAGTAAAGGGCGGCCTATTTGTTTAGGCTGCCCTGATTTTGTTATTAAACAGGGAGATGGATTTTAGCAGTTAAATAAACATTCTGCTTAGAATTTTTATTTAAGTGCTAAGCCAATTTCTCTGTAAATTATTGATATCATAGGAGGAATGATTATGTCAAGAATTTATGAAACAGAAGTTGCAGGCAGAAAGTTATCTTTGGAATTCGGAAAGGTTGCGGGTCTTGCCAACGGTGCAGTTATAGTTCGTTATGGTGATACAACCGTTATAAGTTGTGTTACTGCTTCGGACAAGCCTCGTGACGGTATTGATTTCTTTCC
>JAZLIC010000032.1:0-5110 GCA_045617225.1 Clostridia bacterium | reverse complement strand
ATTACAAGTCTGTCAAGACCGTAAGCAAGTCCACCGTGAGGTGGTGTTCCGAAGCGGAAAGCGTCTAAGAGGAAGCCGAAACGGTTTTGTGCTTCTTCTTCGGTAAAGCCAAGAGCTTTAAACATTCTCTTTTGCAAATCACTGTCATAAATACGAAGACTGCCGCCGCCAAGCTCGGTACCGTTTAAGATAATATCGTATGCTTTCGCACGAACTTTTCCGGGCTCTGTTTCAAGCATATCAATATCTTCATCCATAGGATGTGTAAATGGGTGATGCATTGCAACATAGCGGTCTTCTTCTTCGGAATATTCAAAGAGCGGGAACTCTGTAACCCATAGGAACTTAAATTCGCTGTTATCAATCAAATCAAATCTGCGTGCAACTTCCAAACGGAGGTTGCCGAGCGCATCATAGACAACAGAGTTCTTGTCGGCAATAATCAAAATTGCATCTCCCGGTTGTGCGTCGGCAGTCTTTATAATATTGTTTACCTCATCATCGGTTAAGAATTTGGTAATCTGTGACCTGAGTCCGCCGTCCTCTACAACAATCCACGCCATACCTTTTGCACGATATGTCTTTGAATACTCTGCCAAAGAGTCAAGGGTTTTTCTTGTCATTTTCTCGCCAAGACCTTTTGCGTTAATACAACGAACGCTGCCGCCGTTTTCTATGGCATCTGAGAATACTTTAAAGCCTGAGTCACTGAGAACATCGGTGAGGTCTATAAACTCCATACCAAAACGCATATCGGGCTTATCTGAGCCAAAACGCTCCATAGCCTCCTTATATGTCATACGCAAAAACGGTGTCTTGACGGAAACGCCGATTGCCTCTTCAAAAACTCTTTTTATAAAACCTTCGTTAAGCTCTATAATTGTATCAATATCTACAAATGAAAGCTCCATATCAAGTTGTGTAAATTCAGGCTGACGGTCTGCACGCAAATCTTCATCACGGAAGCATCTTGCAACCTGAAAATATCTGTCATATCCGCTAAGCATAAGTAACTGCTTGTAAAGCTGCGGTGATTGCGGAAGTGCATAGAATGTGCCTTGATGAACACGGCTCGGTACAAGATAGTCACGCGCACCCTCAGGGGTACTTTTGATGAGCATAGGTGTTTCAATTTCCAAAAATCCGTTTTCATCAAAATAATCTCTTGCAATCTTGGTAATCTTATGACGGAGCATAATGTTGCGTTGCATATCAGGGCGTCTCAAATCGAGATAACGATATTTAAGACGCAGAGTTTCATTTGCTTCGCAATTTTCTTCAATATAGAAGGGAGGAGTATCCGCACCGTTTAATATTTTAAGCTCGGTTACAAATATCTCTATTTCGCCTGTTTTCATATTAGCGTTTATGTTTTCCGGCGAACGCAAATTAACAACACCCTTTACCGCTATAACATATTCGCTTTTTAAAGTTTCTGCCTTTTCAAAGACAGCTCTGTCTGTTGCATCATTAAAAGAAAGTTGAACGATACCGCTTCTGTCACGAAGTGTAACAAAGTTTACACCGCCCAATCGCCTGTTTTTTGCAACCCAACCTGTTAAAATAACAGATTTATCTGCATCTGAGGTCGTAAGCGTTCCGCATAAATGTGTGCGCTTCCAATCGCCCATTGTCTCAAATCCCATTGTTTTTTCCTCCCATTATAATTATAGGTTTACACCTGAATTTTATCAAATATTGCGTCGGTAGTCAGTGCTATTTTTTCAGTTTCACCTGTTTCCATATTTTTAAGCTCTGCCGTACCGTTTGATACTTCATCATCGCCGATTACAATGCTGTATTTGGCGTTTAGCTTATTTGCAAATTTCATCTGTGCTTTTACGCTTCTGCCGCATAAGTCGTGCTCTGCGTAAATATCGCGCAAACGCAAGTCATATACGATTTTTCTGGCAACAGATGATGCATTGTCGCCAATTGTTGCAAAAAATATTTGCGGAGAAGAAGCAGCATCGCTTTCGTTTAAGCCCTGACTTTTAAGTATAAGCATAAGGCGTTCAAGACCGACTGCAAATCCAATTCCTTCGGTAGGTTTGCCGCCGAGTTCTTCGACCAAACCGTTATATCTGCCGCCGCCGCATACAGTGGATTGTGCACCAAGTGCATCAGATGTGATTTCAAAAACTGTTCTTGTATAATAATCAAGACCGCGAACTATATTTGGATTTATTTGATAAGGTATATTCAGCTCATCAAGATATTTTTTTAAGGTATTAAAGTGAGTGCTACAATCATCGCATAAGTAGTCTATCATTTTTGGCGCATTTGCTGCAATTTCACTGCAAATCTCTGATTTACAATCCAAAATACGCATAGGATTTTTTTGAAGTCTTTCACGGCAAGTTTGACATAACTTGTCCTTGTAATTGTTAAAGCATGCAATCAAAGCGTCATTATAAGCTTTTTTGCAGACAGGACAACCGATACTGTTGATATTAAGTACAAGCCCTGAAACATTAAGACTGCTTAAAAAATTCACTGCAAGTGCTATTGTTTCTGCGTCAGTTGAAACATCTGTGCCGCCAAAACACTCAATTCCAAATTGGTGGAATTCACGCAGACGACCGGATTGCGGTTTTTCATAGCGATAGCACGATATGAGATAGTAAAGTTTTGTAGGTTGCGGATTTGCGTAGAGCGAGTTTTCAATATAACTGCGCACAAGTGATGCGGTGCCCTCGGGCCTTAAAGTTATACTTCGACCGCCCTTATCCTCAAATGTGTACATCTCCTTTTGTACAACATCTGTTGTGTCGCCGACGCCCCTTTGAAAGAGTGCGGTGTCCTCAAAGACAGGGGTGCGTATTTCCTGATAACCGTAGGCTTTGCAAACTCTGTGTGCGGCTGCCTCAATTTTACGCCACATACCACTGTCAATAGGCAAAATATCCTCTGTTCCTCTTGGCTTTGTAATCATATGTTTAACTCCTTTTTATTTATACCTTAGAAAGGTCGTCTAAAATACTTATAAGCTCATCTTTGCCGACTTTCGTTTCAGAAGAGAAAGGAAGAAGCAAGGACTCATCGTTTAATTCTAAGTCATTATATATATCCGTCAAATTACTTTCAATTTGCGATTTTTTAAGTTTATCAAGCTTGGTTGCAACAACCAAAGGTGAATATCCGTGGGAGCGTACCCATTCAATCATTGTTATATCATCTTTGCTTGGCTTATGTCTTGCGTCAACCAACTGTATTATCTGCACAAGGTTATACCTGACAGAGAGATACTCGTTAATCATATTTGCCCAGGCTTCCTTTTCGGCATCGGAACGCTTTGCATATCCGTATCCGGGAAGGTCAACAAGTCTGTATTTATCGGCAACCTCATAAAAATTGATGGTTGCGGTTTTACCCGGAGTACTGCTTGTGCGTGCAAGCTTGGCACGATTTGTTATGCAATTTATCAGTGAAGATTTACCTACATTAGAACGCCCAACAAATGCAAATTCCGGCATAAGCGTATCAGGATACTGCTCGGCACGAACCGCTGTCTTTATAAGTTTTACATCAATATATTCCATAACTTCCTCTAATTTATCCGATTTATCGGAGATTTTACTGTCATATCAATCTCGGTGTTTATAAACTTAATATCATTGCTTTTTTGCTCGCTTGGTTTAGAGCTGTCGAGAGCATTTGAAAGTACAGTGTATACATCTTTCGCAAATATAAATTCTATATTTTCTTTTACAACCTCCGGCAGTTCATCAAAGTTTGGTTTATTTTCCGCAGGTATAATCATCTTTTTGATACCCATACGAAGTGCGGCAAGCGACTTTTCTTTAAGACCGCCGATAGCCATAACACGCCCTCTGAGTGTTACCTCGCCTGTCATTGCAACTTCGCTTTTTACCGCTCTGCCGCTAAGTGCAGAGGTAATAGCGGTAACCATAGTAACACCTGCCGACGGACCGTCTTTCGGTACTGCACCCTCAGGTATATGGATATGTATATCAAGGTTTTTGTAGAATGTAGCGTCAATACCGAGAATACGTGCGTTTGCACGAACAAAGCTCAGCGCAATTTTAGCAGACTCTTTCATAACATCGCCAAGATTGCCTGTAAGTTCAAGCTTTCCGCTACCTTCCATAGTGTTTACTTCTATAAAGAGTGTATCTCCACCGTTTTCAGTCCACGCAAGACCTGTTGCAACACCGATTTTGTCTTTGTGGTCAACTCTGTCATAGTTGTATATTGGTGCACCCAAATATTTTGACAGGTTTTTCTTGGTAACAGAGATAGAAGAAGTATCATTTTCTACAATCTCTTTGGCAGTCTTTCTGCATATATTAGCAAGATGCTTTTCTAATCCTCTGACACCTGC
The DNA here is from genome assembly GCA_045617225.1 of Clostridia bacterium. Taxonomy (GTDB): domain Bacteria; phylum Bacillota; class Clostridia; order Monoglobales; family Monoglobaceae; genus JAZLIC01. Next base: position 765 of record JAZLIC010000032.1, on the reverse strand, counting down.
TTCAAAAGTATAATTACTGATTATATCATCAATGACCGAATTTCCGATACGAAGATTTGAAGCTTTAAGACCGTTCCTTTCCCTTTGCTTTGGCAACAAATAACGCTTTGCAATCTCCGCTTTTTCGTTTGGAGTATATCCTTCAAGCCTGATAACCTCCATACGGTCAAGAAGTGGTTTTGGGATTGTATCTAAGGTGTTTGCGGTAGTTATAAACATAGTCTTTGATAAATCAAAGTCAAGCTCTAAAAAGTGGTCTCTGAAACTGTTGTTTTGTTCAGGGTCCAAAACCTCAAGCAAAGCAGAGGCAGGGTCGCCGTGATAATCCGATGCCATCTTGTCAACCTCGTCTAAGAGAATAAGGGGGTTATTACTTCCGGCACGCTTTACGGCGTCAATAATACGACCGGGCATTGCGCCTACATAGGTTTTTCTGTGACCGCGTATTTCCGCTTCGTTTTGAATACCGCCAAGACTTATACGAACATAGTTCTTGTTTAAGGCTTCCGCAAGTGATTTTGCAATAGAAGTTTTGCCCGTTCCCGGAGGACCAACCAGACATAATATACTGCCCTGTGCATCAGGCTTTAACTGTTTTACTGCGATATGTTCCAAAATGCGTTCTTTTACCTTTTCCAAACCATAGTGGTCCCTATTTAAAACTTTTTCAGCAGTGGATACATTTATTTGTTCCTCGGTAGTGATTTCCCAAGGAATAGAGATAACAGTTTCTATGTAATTTTGTATTACCGAATATTCTTGTGA
>JAZLIC010000031.1:0-5309 GCA_045617225.1 Clostridia bacterium | reverse complement strand
AACTTGCTATGCTTTTCCTTTTGGCTATACCGTTCTTTGCGATTATGCTTGCAATCATCATCACAAAGGCACATCCGCTCTTTCGTGCCATGCTTCAAAAGTATGACAGTCTTAACGAGAGTATCCAGGAAAACTTGATTGCAATCCGTGTGGTAAAAGCTTTTGTCCGCGGTGAGTATGAAGAAGAAAAGTTCAGCAATGCCGCAAATGATGTGCGTCTTGCACAGAAAAAGGCAGAGAAAATCGTTATCTTCAATATGCCTATAATGCAGATGGTTGTTTACGGTTGTATCATCGCAGTTTTATGGATTGGCGGCAATAAGGTTATAAACGGAAGTATGCAAACCGGTGCAATCATAAGCTTTATAACATACATTACCCAAATACTTATGTCCCTTATGATGATTTCTATGTCAATAATTATGTTGGTTATCTCCAAAGCCTCTGTTACACGTATCGTAGAAGTTTTTGACGAGGAAATTGACATAAAGGACAAGGAAGGCTCTACCCTTACGGTAGAGGACGGCTCTGTTGTATTTAAGAATGTAGCTTTCAGTTATACAAAGGGCCTTAGAAACCGCTCCTTAAAGGATATAAACTTAGAAATAAAATCAGGCGAAACCGTCGGCATTATCGGCGGCACAGGCTCTTCCAAAAGTTCTTTGGTACAGCTGATTCCTCGCCTTTACGATGTAAATGAAGGCAGCGTCTTTGTCGGCGGTCACGATGTGCGTGACTATAAAATAGAAACCCTGCGCAACGCCGTGGCAATGGTACTTCAAAAAAATGTACTCTTTTCCGGCACAATCCGTGACAACTTAAAGTGGGGTAATGCGTACGCTACCGACGAGGAAATAATAAAGGCGTGCCAAGACGCACAGGCGCACGACTTTATTATGAGCTTTCCCGATGGCTATGATACCGATTTAAGTCAAGGCGGTGTAAATGTATCCGGCGGTCAAAAGCAGCGCTTATGTATAGCACGTGCACTCCTTAAATCGCCGAAAATCATTATTTTAGATGACAGCACAAGTGCGGTCGATACTGCAACGGACAGTAAAATCAGGGCGGCATTTGCCAAAAATCTTAAAGACACTACCACTATTATTATTGCACAACGCATTACATCTATTTGTGATGCGGATAAAATCGTGGTTATGGACAACGGAGAAATAAATGCTGTCGGCACCCACGAGGAACTTTTGCAAACTAACGAAATTTATCGTGATGTGTATACATCTCAACAAAAGGGGGTGGAGTAGATGCCCGGACCAAATAAAATGCGTGCACCACGAAAGCCGAAGGACACTAAAAAAGCACTTCTCGGTGTTTTAAAGTATATAAGCGTATATAAATGGCAGCTTGCGGTGGTTATTGTTGCAGTCATCATCAGTTCCTCTGCGGGCATAATCGGCACTTACCTCTTAAAGCCGATTATCAATGACTACATTATCCCTTGGATAGGTAATGAAGCTCCTGACCTTTCGGGACTTATCAAAATGCTTGTTCTTATGGGAACGGTTTATCTTTTAGGTGCATTTTCATCATGGCTTTATGCACGACTTATGATAAATGTATCAACAGGCACACTTTGCAGAATAAGGACAGAGCTTTTTGCGCACATGCAAAAGCTCCCTATCCGCTATTTTGACAGTCACCCCAACGGAGAGATAATGAGCAGGTTCACCAACGACTGTGATACACTTCGTGATATGCTTTCGCAGAGCTTTGTCCAGCTTATCTCCTCCCTTATAACAGTCAGCGGAATTTTTATTATGATGCTTATTTTAAGTCCGGTGCTTACCATATTGGTTGTGGTAATGTTCGGAATAATGCTTGCATCTGTAAAAATCATCGGCGGCAAATCCGCAAACTTCTACCGTGCACAGCAAAAAGCGTTGGGAACGGTAAACGGTTATATCGAAGAAATGATAAACGGTCAAAAGGTTGTAAAGGTTTTCTGCCATGAGAAAGAGACCAAGGAAAACTTCGATAAATTAAACGAGGACTTGTGCCACGCCGCAACAAATGCTACAACCTTTGCAAATATTTTAATGCCTCTTATGGGTAATCTTTCATATATCCATTATGCTTTAACTGCCGCATTCGGCGCAATTATGGCAATAAGCAGTGGCGGCACAGATACAGGACTTTTTGCACTCAGTATAGGCTCTCTCGGCTCATTTTTGCAATATACTCGTTCCTTCTCACAACCGATAACGCAAATTTCGCAACAGTTTAACACTATTTTAAGCGCCCTTGCAGGTGCGGAGCGAATATTCAATCTCTTAAACGAAGATGTTGAGGAGGACAACGGTTATGTAACCATAGTAAATGCCGAGCGTGACAAGGACGGAAACCTTGTTGAGGTTGAGCAACGCACAGGCGTTTGGGCATGGAAGCACCCTCACGGTGACGGAAGTGTGACATATACAGAGGTTAGAGGAAAGGTTGAATTCGAAGATGTTGAGTTCGGCTATACGCCTGAAAAGACAGTCTTGAACGGAATATCCCTCTACGCAAAGCCGGGACAGAAAATAGCCTTTGTAGGCTCTACCGGTGCCGGAAAGACAACTATTACAAATCTTATCAACCGTTTTTACACGGTGCCTGACGGCAAAATACGATATGACGGAATAAATATCAACAAGATAAAGGTTGAGGACCTGCGCCGCTCATTGTCAATGGTGCTTCAAGACACACACTTGTTCACGGGAACTGTTATGGAAAACATACGCTACGGAAACTTAAAGGCGACCGATGAAGAAGTATACGAGGCGGCAAGACTTGCAAATGCAAATTGGTTTATCGAACATCTGCCGCAAGGATATGACACAATGCTTACCGCAGACGGTGCAAATTTAAGTCAGGGACAACGCCAGCTTTTGGCAATCGCCCGTGCCGCAGTTGCAAATCCGCCTGTGCTTATCTTAGACGAAGCGACAAGCTCCATCGACACACGCACGGAAGCATTGATTGAAAAGGGTATGGACTCACTTATGAAAGGTCGTACCGTATTTGTTATTGCGCACAGGCTTTCCACTGTCAGAAACGCCAATGCCATTATGGTACTTGAAAACGGGAAGATTATTGAGCGTGGCGACCACGATGAGTTGATAGCCCAAAAAGGCAGATATTATCAGTTATATACAGGCGCATTTGAACTATCGTAAAAATAAGGGGATGTTAAAAAAGTCTTTTTTAGCTATAAACAAACTACACCTCTCGCTGTATATATATACAGCGAGAGGTGTATGTTTGTTCGTAGCGTAGCGCTCGGTGCGGTTTTTACAGCCCCTTAGTCCTCAAAATCGAACATATCGCCGTTCCGTTCTTTAAAGATTTCGTAGACCTCTGATGCAATGTCCTCGTCGATTACCTGTTCCAAGCAACTCTCCTCCTCGCCTGCTTCGATAATCTTAAACATTGCGATTTCGGTAACCTCCTCCTCGTCATCGTCAAAGGGAATACAAATTATGTAGTCACTCTCGCCCAGACGAATGGTGTCTAAATGCTCGAAAGTAACCTTTGTACCGTCCTCATCAAATAAGTCAATCAAGTTTTCGTTTTCAATGTTTTCCATAATTTCACCTCATTATCGGATACTGTCCAAGTAGCTTTGCAAGATAAAAGCCGCCGAAACAGAGTCCACTTTCTCTTTTCGTTTTTTCCCTCGTGTATTGGTATCGTTCATCAAGCGATGTGCGGAAACGGTGGTAAGCCTTTCGTCCCAAAGGATAATATTGCAATCAGTCTTTTCGCTAAGGAGTTTTTTAAACTGCTCTGTTTTCTCGCCCCTTGGCCCTACACTGCCGTTCATATTCTTAGGATAGCCAAGTACAACTATGTCCGCAGACAGCTCCTTTATAAGCTTTGCAGTATAGTCTGCAACTTTAAGCATATTCTTTTCGCACAGAGGCTCAAGAGTATGTGCTCCAAAAAGGAGTTCATCCGATACGGCATAGCCTGTACGGCTATCGCCATAATCAATCGCTAATATCTTCAAACCAATCACCGAAACAATAATATCATTATCTTTAAGGATTTTCAACCCCAAATTTTAAATATCTTAAAAATCTCCGTTACTGCCAAAGGCGTTATAATAAGTCCGAGCGCAATAAGATACAATTTTGCCGTAAGCTTTATCAAGCCGAAAGCATATCCGACCGGTGTAAACAACAGTACAGCGGTTAAAACAACGGATATAAGCGTCCCTAAATTCAGATTGCGATTTGTAAAAAAGCCAATCTTAAAGAGCGACTTATTTGAACGCATATTAAATGACTGAACAATCTGTGAGAGTGCAAGGACAACAAAAGCCATTGTCTGTCCGCCCTCCGGCGAGAGTCGTTCTCCTGCCTTAAAGGCAAGCAGGGTGATTATGCCAAACATACAACCTTGCAGAATAATGCGTATGCCATATCCATTTGCAAAGATGCCTTCGCCTTTCGGCTTCGGCTTTTTATCCATTACATCTTTTTCTACCGGCTCCGTGCCGAGCGCTATTGCCGGCAGACTGTCGGTGATTAAGTTTATCCACAAAAGTTGCATAGAAAGCAGCGGTGTTTTATGCCATAAAATCATAGCAATAAACACTGGCAGGTCTTCACCGATATTTGTGCCGAGAAGGAAACCGACAACCTTTTTGATATTAAGATAAATACCTCTGCCCTCTTTTACTGCATCAACAATAGTCGCAAAGTTATCATCGGTCAAGGTCATATCCGCCGCACCCTTTGCAACATCTGTACCTGTTATACCCATTGCACAACCGATATCCGCCGCCTTTAAGGCAGGCGCATCGTTTACACCGTCGCCGGTCATTGAAACAACCTGATTTTTCCTCTGCCAAGCCTTTACTATGCGTATCTTATTTTCGGGCGAAACACGGGCATAGACGGAAATATGCTCTACCTTTTCGTCAAGTTCTCGGTCAGTCATCAAATCAAGCTCACTGCCCGTAATTGCCATATCGCCGTCCTCTAAAATCCCAAGCTCCCTTGCAATGGCAGATGCGGTAACAACATGGTCGCCGGTAATCATAACAGGCTTTATACCTGCTTTTCTGCAAAGGGCAACTGCCGCCTTTGCCTCAGGTCTTGGTGGGTCAATCATACCCACAAGCCCCATAAAGGTAAGTCCGTTCTCTAAGGCTTCCGATGTAAGTTCTTTCGGCAGTTCGTCTATTACTTTGTACGCAACCGCAAGAACACGGAGCGCTCTACTGCTAAGCTCCTCGGTAATTTCTCGTGCCTTTTCTATGTCGCCGCTTATGCAACGCACGGACAACATATCAAAAGCAAGTCGGA
>JAZLIC010000030.1:0-9235 GCA_045617225.1 Clostridia bacterium | reverse complement strand
CCAATAGCACCAAAAACTACATACTCGTATAAATATTCGCTTTCCTTGCCATCGCCGAGCCCGAATATATTTTTGGCGTTATCAAAGCACTTTTCTTTAAGGGTGATTTTAAGGCGGTCGGTAAAAGAAGAATAAGCGTTTTTGCTGATTAAAGCCTTTACTAATTTAGAATTATCCGCAAGCAGGTTAAGCAGGTTTACCAATAGCGGAAAAAGTGTGTCGGATTTTGATTTCGGCTCGTTTTTATCAACAATCTCGTTAAATTTTTCAAAAATTTCTTCTTGCAATTTATCCGCTAAATCATATACATCTTTGTAATGCAAATAAAAGGTCCCTCGGTTTATATCCGCAAGCTCCGAAATTTCACGCACGCTTATATCATTTAATGATTTGCTTTTTAATAATTCGGCAAAAGCGTCCTTTATTGCCTTTTTTGTCCTTGTTATTCGTCTGTCCATATTAGTAATAATCTCCTTAAATCTGTATTATTCAACAATATAGATAGTATAGTTCAGTAATGAACATATATTAAATTATTGTATATTGAATTTTATAATTATAATTAGTATAATTGCACTATAATCGTATAATAGACATTTGTCAAGTAATTTGTGGGTGGTAGAATGATTAAAAAGCTTAAAAACGTTGTTTCAATAAGCGATATTGCCGCATTTATCGTCGATAAACGCAAGGCGATTTATTTAATATACGCAATTTTGGTGGTTTTCAGCTTATTTTCAAGCGGTTGGGTAAAGGTAGATAATGATTTAACCGATTATCTGTCCGATGACACCGAAACAAGACAAGGTCTTTCTGTTATGGATAAAGAGTTTATCACATACGCTACGGCGGAGGTTATGATAGACAACATTTCTTATGACGATGCCGAAAAATTAGCAGACGAATTAGAAGAAGTTGACGGCGTTAAGGAGATAGCCTTTGATGAAACCGATAAGCATTATGTAAATGCCTCCGCATTGTTCTCGGTAACATTTTCAGGTGATGTTGATGACCCGATTTGCCAGACGGCACTGGATAATATCACAGATGAAGTAAGAGATTATGACGCATATATTTCGGCAGAATTGGGCGACACAAAGGCAAAGAGAACGGCGGAGGAGGTTAATATCGTAATGATAATTGCCTGCTTTGTAATTCTTGGGGTGTTATTGTTTACATCACGGACATATATGGAGATACCTGTACTTATTATAACCTTTGGTGTTGCCGCTTTGCTGAATAAGGGTTCAAACTTTATGTTCGGCACAATATCATTTGTATCGGACTCTGTTGCGGTGGTACTCCAGCTTGCCTTGGCGATAGATTATGCAATAATCCTCTGTCACAGATATACAGAGGAGCGGGAGAGCCACGACGCAAAGCAGGCGGTTGTTTTGGCGCTTAGTAAGGCTATGCCCGAAATATCAGGCAGTTGCCTGACAACCTTATCGGGACTTGCCGCAATGGGCTTTATGCAATATAAAATCGGCTTTGATATGAGTATAGTCTTGATTAAGGCGATAATACTTAGCATTGTGACCGTGTTTGCATTGATGCCGGGACTTTTGTTTTCGTTTTCAAAGTTGATAGACAGTACCCATCACAAAAACTTTGTGCCGTCAATTAAGATTTGGAGCAATGAGATAGTAAAATTAAGATTTGTTGCTCCGGCAATATTTGTTGTTATATCAATAATCGGCATCTATCTGTCGAATATTTGTCCGTATTCATACAGCTACACAAATATTACTGCTCTTAGGAAAAATGATTCTCAAATTGCGCAGGAAATGATAAAGGAAAACTTTTCGCCGGCAAATATTCTGGCGGTGTTAGTTCCGTCCGGCGATTATAAAAAGGAGCAGGATTTAAAGCACGAGTTGGAGGAATTCCCCGAGGTCGGCAGTATCACGGGGCTTGCATCTGCGGACGCAATCGACGGATACGAGGTTGGGGATAAGCTGAGTCCGAGAGAATTTTCGGAGCTGACCGATATTGATATTGAAGCGGTGCGAGTGTTATATTCCGCCTATGCGGCAAATGATGACGATTACGGAAAGATAATAGGCGGTATTGATAATTACAGAATTGCATTGCTTGATATGTTTAATTTTGCATATGACATAACCGATGAGGGTTATATCTCCCTTGACGAGGATACGCAGGAGCGTTTAGATGATATGCACGAAAAACTTTCCGACGGCAGAGAGCAGTTAGAGGGCGATAATTACACAAGGCTTGTTTTGGATTTGAATGTATCAGAGGAAAGCGAGGAAACCTATGCCCTGCTTGAAAAGGTGAGGGATACGGCACATAAATATTATGACGATGTTTTGCTTTCGGGCAATTCGACAAATAACCGTGACTTAGCGACCGCATTTGTGCGTGATAACATATTGATAAGCATCTTGTCAATTTTACTTGTGCTTCTCGTGCTTTTGTTTACATTTAAGTCTGTATCAATACCGCTAATTCTTATTATGGTTATACAGGGCAGTATTTGGATTAACTTTTCATTCCCTGCAATAGAGAATAAGCCGCTTTTCTTTTTGAGTTATCTTGTGGTAAGTGCCATACAGATGGGTGCAAATATAGACTATGCCATAGTTATTACAAACAGATATGTCGAGCTGCGCAAAAAGATGGATAGATTTACTGCGGTAAAAGAGGCTTTGGAGCAGTCCTTCCCCACGATTTTTACCTCCGGCTCCATATTGGCGTCCGCCGGAGCAATAGTGGGACTTGTAACAACCGAGCCTGCAATCTGCTCGATAGGAGTATGCTTGGGACGAGGCACCATAATATCTCTGATACTTGTTATGGGTGTTTTGCCACAGCTGTTGTTATTGTTTGATAAGGTTATAGAAAAAACATTTTTCGGCGTTAAAGAAGGTGCGGTGTATGATGAGGAAGAATAGATGGTTTGCGTTTATTTTGGTATTGGTTTTATCTATACCATATATGCCGCTCATATCCGCAAGCGGTGATACAATACATATTTATACAGCTAAGGATTTTGCGGACTTCTCGCAAAAATGTACTCTTGACAGTTGGTCGAGGGGCAAAACCGTGTCCCTCGAAAATGATATTGATTTAAAGAAGCTGAATGTATCGTCCGTACCGATATTCTACGGGAAATTTTACGGAAACGGTCATACGATTTCAGGGTTTAAACTTTCAAGCGACGGTTCGCACTATGGCTTGTTCAGGTATATAGGCACAGGGGCGACTGTGTCTGATTTGAATGTAAAATTAAAGAACATCGGCAGCGGCTCAAAATGCTCTTTGGGTGGTATTGCGGGCGAAAATGACGGTACTGTTGAAAACTGCACCGTAGACGGCATGGTAAAGGGAAAAAGTATTATAGGCGGCATAGTCGGAGAAAATAAAACAAGCGGAAGACTTATCTCCTGCACAATAAACGGAAGCGTTCTGGGCGAAAATAAGGTCGGCGGTATAGTCGGAAAGAACAACGGCTTAGTTTTAAACTGCACAAATAATGCAGAGGTTAATACCTCTTATGAGGATAAAAAGCAAGACCTGTCAAACCTGGATTTTGATGTGGATTCCTTTGTTGAAACTTATGTTGATAAAAAAGATGACGAGGAAACCGATCCCTTGGTCAATTCCGATATAGGCGGTATAGTGGGATACAGCTTAGGAATAGTCGAAGGCTCTGTCAATAATTCCAAAATCGGATATCCGCATATCGGATATAATGTAGGTGGTATTTGCGGCAGACAGAAAGGCTATGTTTTAGGCTGCATAAATAACGGTATCGTCAGAGGGCGCAAAGATGTTGGCGGCATAGTCGGTCAGGCGGAGCCGTATATTACATTAGACTCCTCCTCAAAGTCGTTGGGCGATATAAGAACGGAGCTTGTTAATCTTCAAAGCCTTACAAATGCACTGATTGCAGATACGGATAATTTAAATGACGATGTCTATAAAATTCTTGAAAATATATCGGGCGACAGTAAATTAGCACAGGACAGTACAAGGGAGTTATTGGACAGTACAAATGATTTTGTAGATACGAATTTGGGCAAGGCAAATGCAGAAGTTGCCGTTATTTCCAATGCAATCCGCAAGGCAGGACCTGTCTTTGAAAATTTTGAGTCCGCCTCGGAAGAAATGATAGACGCCATTGATGAGCTTGACTCTCTCCTGGACGAGATTGATGAGCTTGACGATACAAAAACCGATGCAAAATCCTCAAAGGGCAGCCTTAAAAGTGCCGCTAATTCTATGCACAAGGCACTTAAAAAGGTTTCAAGGGCAGTAAAATCCTTGCAAGATTCGGTCTTGGTAAGGAATGAGAAGAAAACGAGAGCGGCCGTTTCCGACTTGTCTATCTCTTTAAGGGATTTAATCACCGCAAAGAAAGATTTAAAAGAGGACGTTGAAACAATATATTCGATAATAAGCACCAAGACTGATGACTTTGAAGTTGCAGACACAAATACCGATACAATAAAGAATGCTGCGCAAGCTTGTATTGACAGTCTGGCAGTAATGATAGAGCAACTTGAAAACATAGACAATGATTTGTTTGTTATTTTGGAAAACTCCAAAATTGATTTTGAAAGCCTGTCAAATGTTTTTGATAATATATACAGTGCAATAAAGTATTTTGATGACGCACTTTATTATCTGGCAATAGATAAGGATATATCAAAAATCAGTGATTCTTTGTCAAATGCACTGTCATATTTCAAAGAGGCAAGCGGAGAGCTTGCGGAAATCGCAGAGGATATCTCCCAAACAGAGCCTTTGGAGTTTGAACTCTTGAAGGATAATATAAACGATATAAGCGACAAATTATTTGACTCGTTTTCATCTATTTCAACAGAAATTGAAACTTTAAGACAGACAACACATCAAAAATCAAAAAAGCTTACTGCCGATATCGGTCAGATAAGCGAAAAATTTAATACGATTATGAATATGATGGTGTCAAAAATCGAAGATGTCACAAACGAAGGCAGAGAGATAGAAGATGTTATTGTTGACGCATCAAATGAGGACCTGGAAAGAACAAAGGAAGGAAAAATTGATGATTGTACCAACTTCGGAAATATTGAGGCGGACAGAAACGTCGGCGGAATAGTCGGCACAATGGGGATTGAATTTACAAAAGACCCTGAAGATGAGCTTAAAAAGCCCGACTCCTTAAACTTTAAATATATTACAAAGGATATAGTGATTTCGTGTGTCAATGACGGTGAAACCGTGGGCAAAAAGGACTGTGTGGGCGGCGTGGTCGGTTGCTCGGAAATAGGCACGGTATACAAGTGTGAGGGCTATGGAAGGACAGAAAGCACAGACGGTAACTATGTAGGCGGCGTGGCAGGCAAAAGTAATTCAATGATAAGCGAAAGCTACGGAAAATGCTCTGCCGTCGGAAAACGGTTTGTAGGCGGAGTTGCAGGCAGAGCAAAAACCGTATCGTCCTGCTTATCCATTGCCGAGGTTTCGGGCGATGAAAGCGTAGGTGCGATTTTGGGCGAAGCAGACAAAGAAGGGAAGATAAGCTTAAATGCCTTTATTGATAACGGCATTGGTGCAGTTGACGGAATAAGCTATGATAATAACGCAGAGCCGATAACCTATGATGAATTAAAGAGCCGCACAAATATCCCCAAACGTTTTGTCAGCTTTACCGTAACCTTTGTTGCGGACGGAAGAATCGTAGAAAAGCGTGATATAGAGTATGACAGTGATACTTACTTGATAAGCTATCCAAAGGTGCCGAATAAAAGGGGATATTACGGCAGATGGAAAAAGCCGGAGGAAGGAAAAGTAAAGTCCGATATAAAAATCGAATGTGAGTATAAGCCTTATATTACGGTAATATCAAGTGAAGAAAAGGACGATTCCGGTAAAATCGCATTGGCGTTGGCAGAGGGAAAATTTGACGACAGGGCAAGATTGCACATTACAAAAAACAGTGATGCGCAGCCGCCCGAAAAGCTTGATAAGTATGACATATATGATATATCCATTCAAAACACGGAGGATAAAGAAAGTGTTACCGTAAGGATATTGAACAAGGATAAGAATAAGGTCAGGGCGTGGGAGCTTGTTGATGATAAGTGGGAAGAAGTCAAAACAAAACCCCGTGGAAAGTATGTGATACTTTCAATGTCAAGCCATTACTCTACGGTATGCCTTGAATATCAAAAGAGAAGTTATGTCAGTATTATACTTGTTTCCGCATTATTGCTTTTGATAATATGTGCTTTGGCATTCGTTATCGGAAAGAAATTTAACAAGAGGCGAGGGGAGTCAATGCCCGATAAGGACGCCGAAACAGAAATGCCTGATTTTGCATAAGCAGAAGTGATTACAAGGAGATATAAAAATGGAGTAAGGAAAATATGATTGAAACAAAACGATTAAAAATATATGTATCTTCAAAAGAGCAGATGGAAGCATTTATTGCGGCACAACCGATAGACGAACTGAAAGCGGCTTATTCCGAAATGCTGAGCGGTGCTTTAATGCATCCCGAAAAGTGGGAGTGGTATGCCATCTGGATGATAGAATTTAAAGACGGCACACACATCGGAGAGCTTTGCTTTAAAGGACTTTCCAACGAGGGCATAACAGAAATCGGATATGGTATTTTAGAGGATTATCAGGGACATGGCTACGCAACAGAAGCGGTTAATGCGACCGTTTCGTGGGCGTTAAAGCAGTTGGGTGTAGTATGTGTTACGGCTGAAACGGAAGAAACAAATATTGCCTCTCAAAAAGTTCTTAAAAAATCAGGATTTATACCAACAGGAAAAATCGGCGAAGAAGGGCCGATATTTGCTCGCAGAAAATGAGGAAGAGATAAATGCGAAAACACAATGAAGCCGATTGGAGGAATAGTGAGCTAATATGGTTGCAAATATAATAACATTCAGCCGAATTTTGTTCTCTCTTTTGCTTATTGTTTTGGCTCCGTTTTCTCCGCTCTTTAAGACACTTTATTTACTGTGCGGCGTGAGTGATGTGCTGGACGGATTTCTTGCAAGAAAGCTCCGCACGGAAAGTGCAACGGGCGAGTTGCTTGACAGTATTGCGGATTTGTTTTTTACCGCCGCATATGCCTTAAAGGTATTGCCGCACTTGTCGGTTCCGATTTGGATTTGGGTATGGACGGCATTGATTGCCGTGGTGAAAATTTGGGGAATTCTGCAAAGAAGCAAAAAGGAGCGGAAGTTTTATATTCCGCATTCGGTTGCGAATAAGCTTACAGGTCTTTTGCTTTTCCTTTTGCCGATGACCGTTCATTTTATTGATGTAAAATACAGTGCCGCAGTCGTGTGTGCAGTTGCAACCTATGCGGCGGCGGAAGAAGTATTCTCTGCGAAAAGCTAAAATCACAAAGACGAGATTGAAGATTAAAAATTGAGGGCGAAATTTGTAAAATTTATATATTCAAAACAAAATCGCAATAGCGATTTTGCACCATACTTCTTCCATATTCACTATTACTTTTTACTTCCCAAAAATCCTCGTTTTAGGCGGTTTAAGGCAATTTAAGGAGAAGTTAAGAAGGAATAGTGAAAAAGTAAAATCCCCGTTCCTTAGAACGAGGATTTTTGGCAGGGGCAGAAGGATTTGAACCCTCGGCACGTGGTTTTGGAGGTGGTTTCCACTTGGAACTCATCCTCAAACCTTTCCCCATTTGAAGCCACTTGTAAGACCTAACATTTTAAACCTCGTGCCTTTTGATGCTTTTTTGATGCTACCCAAATTTCTCTAATAAAAAGCAACTAACAACAAATTAAATAACCCATAAAAAACTGATGTAATTCAAACAGAGAAAAGAACTGAAATAATTGAGCAACTCAAATATTTCAGTTCAAAGCTATTTATAAATCTAAAGAGTTTTCTTCGAGAAGAAACTGCTCTATGCCTATATAAAGGACGCCATCTTCATCATGCCATGGAATAATTCGGTCTTTTACAACCACGATTTTTTTGAATGAATCTCCGACTTTTTTTAATGAACGAGTTTCTTGCAATCGTTTTTCTTCATCGGAAACGCTTAGTGCAGATTGTATATAATATCTTTTGCTGTTTTTATTTGCTATAAAATCAATTTCTAATTGAGTTCGATGACTTTTTCTATTTTCATCCTTATAATTATATTCTACTACGCCTACATCAACATTAAATTCTCTATAGAATAATTCGTTATAAATTATATTTTCCATAATATGATTTTCTTCTTGTTGACGAAAATTGAGTCGAGCATTTCTAAGACCTACATCACTGAAATAATATTTAAGCGGAGAGCCTATATATTTCCTCCCTTTAACATCATATCTTTCCGCTTTGTAAATGAGAAATGAATCTATAAAATAATCCAAATATTTAGCAATGGTTTCGTCGGTTATATCATTTTTCAAAACAGAATTAAATGTGTTTGCAATATTTGTAGGATTCGTAAGTGAACCTATTGATGATGATACAATATTTAAAAGGTCGTCAAGAACAGATTTATCATATAGAATACGATTTCTCTCCATAATATCGGAAAGATATATTTTGTCGAATAATCCTATTAAATACTTTGATTTTTCTTCATGACCTTTTCTTTTCATAACAAGCGGAAGACCGCCGTAAGTATAATATTCTTGCCAAGCATTGTGCTTGTCACCATCAAAAGCTGCATAAAACTCACTGAAAGAAAGCGGATTTACTCTGATTTCATCGCCACGTCCTCTAAATTCTGTCAGTATATCGCTTGACAACATTTTCGAATTACTGCCGGTTACATATATATCCAAGTTATCATATTTCATAAGTCCAAGCACAACATCAACAAAACCAATTTCGTCCTTAACACCATCAATATAAGGATTTTGCATGGTTACAACTTTTTGAATTTCATCTAAAAATATATAATAAGTTTTGCTTTTATCTTTGGTCAATTCTCTTAAATATTCTCCGAGTTTCAATGGATTACGGTACATTGCATTTTCATCATCATCAAGAGCTAACTTAATAATGCAATCCTCTGTAATTCCGACTGATTTTAAATAATTATTATAAATAGTGAATAGTAAATAAGATTTTCCCGAGCGCCTGATACCTGTGATAACCTTGACTAAACCATTTTCTTTTTTACTTATAAGTGCATCAAGATATTTTTTTCTGTCAATCATTAAAAACACCTCTTTCGATAATTTTGCGTATTTCCACACTTTGTTCGAATATAGTATAGCACTATTTAACT
>JAZLIC010000029.1:0-6004 GCA_045617225.1 Clostridia bacterium | reverse complement strand
TTGCATCGAAAATCTGTTCTTTATCCTCCTGCATATCTTTGTTATAGGCAAGGGGAAGTCCCTTCATCATTGTCAGCAGTCCTTGAAGCGAGCCGTAAACCCTGCCCGTCTTACCACGCACAAGCTCTGCGACATCAGGGTTCTTCTTCTGCGGCATAATGCTTGAACCTGTACTGTATGCATCATCAAGCTCAATAAAGCCAAATTCATTTGAACTCCAAAGGATTATCTCCTCTGAAAATCGGCTGAGATGCGTCATAATCACTGACAAGTCAAATGCAAGTTCCAAAACGAAATCCCTGTCGGAAACACCGTCTAAACTGTTCTTTGTTACACCATCAAAGCCAAGCTGCGTCGCAACACACTCACGGTCCAAAGGATATGTCGTGCCTGCCAATGCACCACTGCCGAGAGGCATAATATTAAGCCTTTTTCGGCAATCCGAAAGACGCTCTCCATCACGCTTTAACATTTCATAATACGCCATAAGGTGATGGGCAAAGGTAATAGGCTGTGCCTTTTGAAGATGTGTATAACCGGGCATAATCGTGTCTATATTCTTCTCCGCAAGGTTAAGGATTGTACGCCTCAGGTTTTGAACTTCACCCAAAATCTCGTCAATCTCGTCACGAAGATACATACGCACATCAAGTGCTACCTGGTCGTTTCGGCTTCTGCCTGTATGAAGTCGCTTGCCGACATCGCCGATGCGTGATATAAGGATAGTTTCGATATTCATATGAATATCCTCTGCATCAATCAAAAACTCTATTTTATTATTATCAATGTCGCTTTTGATTTCCTTTAATGTTTTTACAATAAGGTCTGCATCGCTTTCAGGAATAATCCCTTGCTTGCCGAGCATAGTTGCATGGGCAATACTGCCCGCAATATCCTGACGATACATACGCGCATCAAATCTTATAGATGAATTAAAGTCGTCTACAAGTGCATCGGTTGCCTTTGAAAAACGACCGCCCCATAATTTTGCCATAGGTGTTCCCTCTCTGTCTGAAAACGATTATTTATTCTTATTCTTCTTATTTACCATTGCACGGACTTTAAGCGGCAAGCCGAACAGGTTGATAAAGCCTTCCGAATCCTTGTGGCTGTAAAGCTCGTGACTGTCGCCAAAGCTTGCAATATCTTCATTATACAATGAGTACGGTGATGTAGCGCCTGCGGAAGAAATACTGCCCTTGTAAAGCTTGAGCTTTACTTCGCCCGTAACGGTTTCTTCCATAGAGTCAACCATCTTTGAAAGCGCTTCGCGGAGCGGTGTATACCACTTTCCGTCATATACAAGCTCACTGAACTTGATGGCAGCCTGACGCTTAAACGCTTGCGTATCACGGTCTAAGCAGAGGTATTCAAGCTCACGGATAGCATAGTAAAGGATAGTACCGCCCGGAGTTTCGTAAACGCCTCTTGACTTCATACCAACCAATCTATCCTCAACTATATCCGCAATACCGATGCCGTAAGCACCGCCGATTTCGTTAAGCTTTTCAACCAACGGACGCGGAGCCAACTTTTCGCCGTCCAATGATACAGGTACACCCTTTTCAAAACCAATAGTAATGTATTTAGCTTCATCAGGTGCCTTTTCAGGCGGTACGCTGAGCTTTAAGAGTGAGTCAAGCTGCGGCTCGTTTGCAGGGTCTTCAAGGTCCATACCCTCATGGCTGATGTGCCAGATGTTACGGTCTCTTGAATACAAATCCTTCTTGGTAACGGGAATTTCTATGCCATGTGCTTCTGCATAATCAACTGCATCTTCTCTTGATTTTATATCCCAGATTCTCCAAGGAGCAATAATTTTGATATGCGGTGCAAGAGCCTTAATGGTAAGCTCAAATCTAACCTGGTCGTTACCCTTACCGGTAGCACCGTGACAGATTGCTGTTGCGCCCTCTGCCTCTGCGATTTCAACCAAACGCCTTGCAATAATAGGACGGGCATGTGATGTACCCAAAAGGTATTTACCCTCGTAAACTGCCCCTGCCTTTAATGTAGGGAAGATAAAATCCTCGACATACTCGTCACGCAAATCCTCAATATAAATCTTTGACGCACCCGAAGCCAATGCGCGTTCTTCAAGTCCTTCTGTTTCTTTACCTTGTCCTACATCGCCGCAAACTGCGATAACATCATAGTCATAGGTTTCTTTGAGCCATTGAATGATAATTGATGTATCAAGTCCGCCCGAATATGCAAGCACAACTTTTTCTTTTGCCATTTATATAACCTCCATTTGATTTTTTATAAGTTATATGCTATTATATAACATATCTTATTATATATCAAGCACAAATTTAGACAAAATAATTCAGATAAGGAATGTATTTATGAGGATTTTAGGTATAGACCCCGGATTTGCCATAGTCGGCTACGGTATACTTGACTATGAAGCAAATAAATTTAAAGTAGTTGAATACGGCGCAATCACAACCGAAGCAAGTCAGGAAATGAACAGTCGCTTTAAATCCATACACGACGATTTGGATGAAGTTATAAAGCGTACAAAGCCTGATTTTATGTCAATTGAGGCGTTGTTCTTTAACAGTAACCAAAAGACCGCAATAAATGTTGCACAAGCGAGAGGCGTCCTTCTTCTTGCCGCCCTTAATAACGGTGTACGCATTTTTGAATACACCCCTCTGCAAGTAAAGCAAGCAATAACAGGCTATGGGCGTGCAGACAAAAATCAGGTGCAACAAATGGTAAAAATGCTTTTAAATTTAAAAGAAGTTCCAAAGCCCGACGACACTGCGGACGCCATTGCCCTTGCAGTCTGCCACGCACATTCATACAACCCAAGAAGAAATTTTTGATTATCTTATCGTATCTCCGGGAAAAGAGAATAAAAATTTCCGGAATGGACAAACGCAGGCATAGGGTACGCCGAAAGGTGTAGTTTGTTCATTCCGGGCTTTTTTAACATCCTCTTATTTTCCGTCACGGATTGCCGAATACAATTCCGCTATTCTGTCCCAGCTTTGGACATTCACGCCGCCACGCACCGGCAAGCCGAATAAATTTTGAAACGCCACAACCGCCCTTTGCGTTTCGGCACCGTAAAATCCGTCCGGTGTAACCCTCGGTATCTCCGTATAAACCTCACTGATTACATTTAAGTACATTTGCAGGGTACGCACATCGTCGCCACTGCTTCCCGGTCGCAAGAACGTCCCGGGATACGGTCTTACGCCACGGTTTTTATAGTCCTCCGGCAGAGTGCTGACTATGGAATTATACCTTGCATACAAGGCGTTCCATGTAGCCTCGTTCACAACGCCTGTCACAGGAAGCCCCTCCGATTGTTGAAACGCCTCTACTGCGGCTTGTGTACTCTCATCATATACACTGTTTATATTAAGTGGCGGTATAAAATCGTTAAACTCTCTAATCAGGCTTAAATAGTATTGGATAACTTCTACTCCTATTCCGCTGTCACCTATGTTTAAATCTCCGTCAAATTCTTTGTTTACAAATTCAAGCGTCACACCCTTAGAATCAAGTTCGGTCAGCCTCATTACCGCATTAAACAGGGCAGTCAGGCGATACCAGGTTGCTTTACCCACTATTCCGTCAGGCTCTAAATTAAATATCCTTTGGAACTCCTTTACCGCATTTTCCGTTTCGATATCAAAAAAAGAGTCACCGTTTGAAATCTTCGGTATGGCAGGATAATTTCTTGAAATTGCGTTCAACTGAATTTTAATGCGTTGCACATATCCGCTTATATCGCCAAAGCGCAGAGGTGTACCCGGATAGCTTTCACGAAGATTTGCAACCGGTGCATCAAGGACAAGCGCTATGTCGTCACCGTAATAATATTTTAAAATTTCAAAAGGGGTATATCCCCTGTTGGCAAGCTCAACAGTCCCCCATTGAGAAAGTCCCGGACAGGTAGTCCTTATTCCGTCACAATACTGCGTAAAAAGAGGATTAAGGCTTCCCTCTCGTGTGACATAGTTATTAAAAATATCGTCTACAATCTGACTTATATTCTCAAAAATATCCCTGTTGTTTACATAGGATTGGTCTATACTTGTTGAATTTGTAATATCAAAGTCATAACCCTGTGTGCGATAAAATTCCGTAAATACTCTGTTTAAAGCATACGAAATCTGTGCATATATATTGGCACGGATTGCATTTTCCGGCCAGTTCGGATATATCTCACTTGACGCAACATTCTTTATGTAATCGGAAAACGGAACTGTCACATTAGGTGCAGACGCATCTTCCGGTCTGCCCAAATGCACGGTTATGGTTTCGGGTATAGAAAACGTAATTGCCATATATCAAACTCCTTTCTTTATTCGGGATAACTCTGTACTTCGTCGGTAGTATTTATCATACCTTCTTTTACGCCGTCACCCAAAGGACTTAGCGCTGCGGGTTGAATTGCCCTTATACCGTCAAAGATTGGTATGTTTAAATATTCCTCTGCATAATAGCCCGGATACGACACCACTACATTATATAAACCATAAGAATTTGCCGAATTCTCCGGCGTCTGCGGTAATATCTTCTTTGGCGCAGGCACTTCAAGAGGAGTTGTCTTTCCACTCTCGTCTGTGTAGAGCGTCCATATATTCTTGTTTGCGACAGACTCAACTATAACCTTGGCGCCTTCTAATGGGATAGCCTCCGACGCAGTCGTTACCTGAACTGTCAAATAGCCTCTGCCAAGCATTGGCTCTGTTTTTTTATCCTCCTGCACAACCTCCGCCATAGCGGATATTGCCTCCTCGTCAGGCGTAAAGCAGACTGATTTATCCAATCCTTCGTTAAAACTTGTATAATAACTGTTCATCATATCACACTCCTGTAATTAAGTTATGCAAAAGTGTTTTTCTTGTGAATTACATCTTGACAAATGCGGCGTTTTCCTGTATCATACGAACGATGCTTTGTTGTAAGCACAAGTTATTTATGTCTCCGTAGCTCAGTAGGATAGAGCGTTCGCCTCCTAAGCGAAAGGCCGCGCGTTCGAATCGCGCCGGGGACGCCAAAAATCCCCGTTTTCTCGAACGGGGATTTTTACTGAAACTTATCACGCTTTTTTAACAATTTTTCTTGACCAATTAAAAATAATGTGTTACAATGTATCTTGAACCTGACATAAAGAAGTCATTCTGATTGAAAGGGACGCAATATTATACTTCGTAATATAGTTGCATCCTTTTTCGGATGCAACTTTTTTATTATAATAAATAAACGGAAAGGAGATTTTTATGGAAACAAAGGTAGCAGTAATAAGTATTATTTTAGAAAACAACAGCTCTGTTGAGCAAATCAACAATTTGCTTCACGATTACAGTAATTATATTATAGGGCGAATGGGACTTCCGTATTCTAAAAGAGATGTCCATATAATTACCGTGGCTCTTGATGCGCCGCAGGACATAATTTCCGCATTATCGGGCAAATTAGGCAATGTCCCTGATGTCACCGCCAAAACATCAATAGCAAAAATTTAATTTTATTTATCGGAAAGGTGATTTTTAATGAAAAAAACAACTTCAAAATTAGCTTTCGGCGGAATTCTTTATGCAATAATTATCATTATGCAGCTTTTAAAAAACATATCTCCGTTCATTTCGGGACCGATAATCAATACCGTAATGGTAATTGCTATGTTAAACCTCGGTATGTGGTGGGGTATTGGTTTTTCGATAATTGTACCGCTTACATCGTTGCTTTTTGCTCCGGCTTCTGCCATGACTATGGTTACGACACTTACAAACGGAATGACACTCCCTGTAATTATCCTCGGCAATGTTATATTTGTCTTATCTGCATATTACGGCAGAAAGTACGGATATAAGTCATTATTACTCTGCCTTATTTTAGGCGCGGTATTAAAATGGTTGTTTATGTGGGGCTGTGCCGACTTGATTATCAAACCGATATTTATTGAAAAATTAGGGAAAACGGTTGCGGTAATAAACAAAATTTTCTCAACCTTGCAGCTCTATTCCGGCTTGCTCAG
>JAZLIC010000028.1:0-9239 GCA_045617225.1 Clostridia bacterium | reverse complement strand
GTCACATCATTTATGGGGGTTGCGGCAATATCGGATATTATTATCGTTACCACAAGTTCGGACGGTTCAAGCTCTCCTATTTGACGCTTTCCCATTGCACGCAGGGTTACCACTACAAAAAAGTACATAATCACTGTGCGAATAATGGTAATTATCATAAAATTCCCCCTAAAATCACTTTACAAGCCGCAATAACTTATGTATAATATATCCAAGTGGATTTAAAATATTCAGGAGGGAACATTTATGTATATAGGAATTGATTTGGGCGGTACAAATATTGCCATTGGATTGGTTGATGAAAACGGAGATATTATTGCAAAAGACTCTGCTCCCACACTTGCAGAGCGTCCTTATGCCGAAGTTATTAAAGATATGGCAGACCTTTGCCAAAAGGTAGTTACAGATGCCGGCTATACAATGAATGATGTAAAAAGCATCGGTATCGGAAGCCCCGGAACGGTTGATACAAAAAGCGGCGTTATCGTGTATTCGAACAATTTAGGTTGGGACGAAGTTCCGCTTACGGCAGAGCTTAACAAATATTATGATATACCTGTTCAGGTTGAAAATGATGCAAACGCCGCAGCATACGGCGCTTACATAAAAGAAGGCAAAGATGCAGACAGTTTTGTAATGATAACATTAGGCACAGGTGTAGGCGGCGGCGTTATTATCGACAAAAAGATTTTGCGCGGTTTTAACGGCTCCGGCGGCGAGTTAGGTCACACCACCTTGGTGCATAACGGTATAAAATGCACCTGCGGCAGACTCGGTTGTTGGGAGAGGTATGCTTCCGTAACCGCCTTGATTAACCAGACGGCGGAGGCTATGGCGGCACACCCGGAAAGTACAATGAAGGATTATGCAGAAGGACATATAAGCGGTCGCACAGCATTTGAAGCCGCAAAAGCAGGTGACAAGGTTGCGCAAGAGGTTGTAGATACATATATAAATTACGTTGCAGACGGAATTGCGAATATTATAAACATATTCCAGCCGGAAATCCTTGTTATCGGCGGCGGTATCAGTAAAGAGGGCGACTACCTCTTAAACCCAATCAAGAAATATGCCCGTGAAAATGCATATTGCAAAAAAGTGGCGTTTACGGAAATAAAAATTGCCGAGCATCAAAACGATGCCGGCATAATAGGTGCCGCACTTGCGCCAAAAGCAGGAATGTAACAATACACAAGCAGGAATTAGGAGCTGTTTAAAAGCAATAGTTTTTAAACAGCTCCTTTTTTAGGGGATAGGTAAAAATGTTCAGAATGGACAAACCTAACCCGAAGGCGTACACAAGGTACGTCGAGAGGTGTAGTTTGTCCATAGCTAAAAGACTTATTGAAAAATCTAATATATTAGATTTTTCGACAAATTCTACTGCTTTAAAACATATTTATATCTTTTCATAATATTTACATCTGTATTTTCTGTCTTTTAGCGGTCTGGACTTTTTTTAACATCCCCTATTTTATATACTCATAAAGATAGAGAGAGCCGCAGGCGATGGCATGCGTGTTCTCTTTTTTTGCAGCAGCTACTGCGTCCCTAATCGTTTCCGTTTCCCTGCACGCAAAGCCTGCCGCTTTGATTTTTTCGGCTAAAACCTTCTTCTTCATACTCCGCTCATAGTTCGGTATTTCAACAGGATAGAATTTTACACTCTCCCCCTTAAACACATTAAGCATTTTATCTATGTCCTTATCCGCCATAACACTTATTATTATTCCGTATTTTTTGTTCGGCAAATAACGCTCTAACGACTTTTTAAGTGCCTCCATTCCGTTTGGATTGTGTGCACCGTCAAAGATAACTCCGTTATCCAAAAGCTCAAACCGTGCGTGATGTACCGCATTTTTTAAGCCGCCTCTTAAAGCATCGTCGGATATTTTATATCCCTTATTTTTAAGCACCTCTGCCGCCTCAATCGCAGTGCAGGCATTTTGGACCTGATATACGCCCAAAAGTCCGCTGATAATATCCCTGTATCCCTTATAGTCAAAAACTTCTCTCATTTTTGAAGGTGTCTTGATTTTCGCCCCCTCGGTAAAATGTATGGGTGCATTTAGCTCCCGGCACTTACTTAAAAACACTTTGTTTATCTCTGTCTTTTGCGACAAAACCACGCAGTCTGCACCTTCTTTTATTATTCCTGCCTTTTCGGCAGCGATTTTAACCTCCGTATCACCCAAAAATTCACTATGGTCAATTCCGATTTTAGTTATAATCGTAAGCAGAGGTTTATCGATAACATTGGTGGTATCAAGTCTGCCGCCCATTCCTGTTTCTAAAATGCAGACATCTGTCTTCTGCCTTTTAAAATATGTAAGTGCCGCTCCTGTGTATCTTTCAAAGATTGTGCATCTCTCTCCTGTTTCTGCGCAGACTTCCTCTGCGGCTTTATCAACCTCGCACAGAATTTCATCAAGGGCACTTCTTTCTATGTCCCGACCGTCTACGGAGATACGCTCCGTTTCGTCTATAAGATGCGGCGAAATAAACGCCCCCACTCTGTAACCGCTCTCTTTCAAAATCGACTTTAAGAACGCTGCCACGGAGCCTTTACCGTTAGTGCCGGCAATATGTATAATTTTAAGCTCTCTCTCAGGGCTTCCAAGCCTTTCAAGAAGGATTTTTATACGCATAAGTCCGGGTTTTATAACTGCTTTAAAGCTATTCTCGCTGCTGTAACTCATTTTGTCGTCACCTCTTTTCCTTATTCTATCACAGGAAGGCATATAAAAGCAAGTTCTGTCATAATTGATAAACTTTCATAAACATTTATGCAAATTTTGTAATAAAATCGTAATAAATAGTATGTGAAATTATTG
The DNA here is from genome assembly GCA_045617225.1 of Clostridia bacterium. Classification (GTDB taxonomy): domain Bacteria; phylum Bacillota; class Clostridia; order Monoglobales; family Monoglobaceae; genus JAZLIC01. The sequence goes on along the minus strand of JAZLIC010000028.1, from coordinate 6,405 downwards.
ACATAATCGAAAATTAGCGATATAATATATAAAATTCTATTTGAACTATTTAATTTAGGGGGTTATATAATGAACAGAGTTTACAATTTTTCGGCAGGTCCGTCAATGCTTCCTTTGGAAGTGTTGGAGCGTGCACAAAAAGAGATGCTTGATTGCAACGGCAGCGGACAATCCGTTATGGAAATGAGCCACCGTTCAAAAGAATATCAGGCTATCATTGGCGAAGCAGAGGCACTTCTGCGTGAAATTATGCACATTCCGGATAACTATAAGGTTATGTTCTTGCAAGGCGGTGCATCAACACAGTTTTCAATGGTTCCTTTAAACCTTGGTAACAAGAGCAAAAAGGCAGACTTCGTTATCACAGGTCAGTGGGCAAAGAAGGCTCATCAGGAGGCTTCTCGCTATATCGAGGCAAACGCTATTGCTTCAAGTGCAGATAAGACATTCTGCTATCTTCCGAAGGTAGATAAAAGTATGCTTACACCTGATGCCGACTATGTTCATATCACTTACAACAACACAATCTACGGTACACACTATAACACAATGCCTGACTTTGGTGACGCCGTTGTTGTTACCGATATGTCATCTTGTATCTTATCGGAAGAAGTTGACATCAGCAAGTTTGGTCTTATCTACGCAGGTGCACAGAAGAATATGGGCCCTGCAGGTGTTACCGCTGTTATCGCCCGTGAAGATTTAATAGGCAATGCTATGGACTTCACACCGATTATGCTTAAATACGATACACATTCAGAGAACGGCTCAATGTATAACACTCCGCCAACATACAGTATCTATATCTGTAAGCTCGTTTATGAGTGGATTAAGAATATGGGCGGTATCAGTGTTATGCACGAGAAGAATGTTGAAAAGGCAAAAATCCTTTACGACTTCTTGGATAACTCCAAAATGTTCAAGGGTACAGTAGTACCTGAGGACCGTTCACTTATGAATGTTCCGTTTATTACAGATTCAGACGACCTTAACGCAAAGTTTATTGCAGAGTCTAAAGCCGCAGGCTTTATCAACTTAAAGGGTCACCGCACCGTCGGCGGTATGCGTGCAAGTATCTATAACGCTATGCCGAAGGAAGGCGTAATCAAACTCGTAGACTTTATGTCAGAATTTGAGAAGAATAACTAATAGTATTTTCTTGAAAGGACTTGATTTAAATGTATAAAATTCAAACCTTAAACAAAATCAGCAAAAAAGGTCTTGGGGTTTTGGATTCAAACTTCACCTGTGCAGACGAAGTTGAAAATCCCGACGGCATTATTTTAAGAAGCTTTAAGATGCACGATATGGAGCTTCCCGACAGTTTGCGTGCAGTTGCCCGTGCCGGTGCAGGTGTAAACAATATCCCCATTGACAAGTGCAGTGAAAAGGGTGTCGTAGTATTTAACACTCCGGGCGCAAACGCAAATGCAGTAAAAGAGCTTGTTATCGCAGGTCTTTTAATGTCAAGCCGTAAAATTGTTCAGGGCATTGACTGGGAAAAAACTTTGGTAGACGAAGGCGATGCAATCAGCGGTCTTGTCGAAAAGGCCAAGTCACAGTTTGCAGGTCCTGAAATCGACGGCAAGACACTTGGCGTTGTCGGTCTTGGTGCTATCGGCGTTAAGGTTGCAAATGTTGCGCACCACCTCGGTATGAATGTAATCGGTTATGACCCATTCCTCTCTGTTGATGCGGCTTGGCACCTTACACGCTTTGCAGAAAAGGCAAACAGCTTAGACGAACTCTTGGAAAAGAGTGATTATATAACAATCCATGTTCCTTCAACACCTGACACAAAGGGTATGTTCAATTCCGAGGCCTTTGCTAAGATGAAGAAGGGTGCAAGACTTCTCAACTTCTCAAGAGATTCTTTGGTTGATGAAGCCGATGTTATAGCCGCTCTTGGCGACGGCAGTCTTGCTTGCTATATTACCGACTTCGGAAGTTCAGCTCTCCTTAAAACAGAGAATGTTATTTGTATGCCTCACCTTGGCGCATCTACACCGGAGAGTGAAGAAAACTGCGCAGTTATGGCAGCAAATGAAATCAAAGACTTCTTACAGAACGGTAATATTACAAACAGTGTAAACTATCCAAACTGTGACATGGGCGTAGTTCATGGCGAGCGTTTGACAGTTGCACATAAGAATATCCCGAGTATGCTTAAAAACATTACAGATATGTTTGCGGCAAAGGGTGTAAACATTGACAATCTTCTCAATAAGAGCCGTGGCGATTATGCTTACACAATGCTTGATGTTGCCGACAAGATTGACACTGCAATCATTGACGAGATTAAAAAGCTTGACGGAGTAATTAAAGTAACAGTTCTTTAAGTAACAAATGCAGTAGTACAGATGGTCGCGCATATATGGAGTAATCCTGTATGTGAGGAAAGTCCGAGCTCCATAGGGCAAGGGTGCAAGCTAACGGCTTGTGGAGGCGACTCTAAGGATAGTGCAACAGAAATATACCGCCTGCTTAAGGCAGGTAAGGGTGGAAAGGCGAGGTAAGAGCTCACCCACCCCATTGGTGACAATGGGGTGCTGTAAACCCCACTCGGAGCAACACCTGACCGGGAGGCTAAGTCGGCCCGACATCTCCCAAAACGGTGGCATGAGATGTGTGGTGACATACATTCGAGATAGATGACCGTCAAAGACAGAACTCGGCTTATGGACTGCTGCATATTACAAAAGATAAAAAGGCGTTGTAAAAAAGTCCAGACCGCTAAAAGACTTATTGAAAAATCTAATTTTTCAATAAGTCTTTTAGTTATGGCCAAACTACACCTCTCGACGTACCCTATGTACGCCTTCGGGTTAGGTTTGTCCATTCTGAACATTTTTACCTATTCCCTAAAAACAACGCCTTTTAATTTCCTTTTCTGTTGCAAAAATTTACGTGTTGTGTTATACTCAAAATACTGAAAGGATGTGTGTTATTATGAAAAAATTTATATCTGTTTTGCTTATCATTATTATTGCATTGAGTATGGTAGGTTGCGGAAAGAAAACAACTGCGAAAGATAAACCGTTTCCGAAAAATAAGACAAAACAATCGGAGAATGTAAATCAAGAAGAGTCTGACGTTACAGAAGGTGAGCAAGCGCCACTTACCAAGGAAGAAAAAACAATCCTCGGCAAATGGACTTTGGACAGCATCTTTGACAGGGAAGGTAACTCAGCAGAGCTTTCCGATATAGAAAGAATCCCGGGTGCGGGCGTACTTTTCGGTATGATGCTGAGAGAGAGTCCGGATATTGAATTTGACGAAAGCCGAGTTATAAAAATGAGTATGTTTAATGTAAACTTCTCTATTCCCAACCCAGATACACTTATTTTAAGTTCGGAAATTTTAGGCGATGACATAACATTGCCGATTACATACGGAGATGACACGTTTTCATTTTTGATTGACAATTTGTATACATTAACATTTAAAAAGGCATAAAAAAAGAGGCGTTATGCCTCTTTTTTGTGCCTAATTTTCGGGCGCCCACACAGGGGCGCCCCTACCGACATTATAAAATTTTCGCAAACTTCTAATTCCTATGCCTATACTTCCATAATTATTGTCAGTATCATCGGCTTACGCTTTGTTTTGTTAAACAAGAAGTTTCCTACTTCGTTCTTAACCTTACCTTTAAGAATATTCCAATCCGAAACGTTTTCGAGAGTACATTCTTCCACAACATCTGCCGCAACCTCTCTGACAGAGTCCATCAAATCCTCTGCCTCACGCACATATACAAAACCGCGTGAAATTATATCCGGACCGGAAACGCAAACGCCGCTCTCCTTCTCTATTGTCAGGACGACAATAATAATTCCGTCCTCTGCCAGATGCTTTCTGTCACGAAGAACGATATTACCTACATCACCTACCCCAAGTCCGTCAACCAACACCTTGCCTGCCGGTACCGTGCCTGTGATTTTGGCACTTGAAGGTGACATTTCAAGCACCTTGCCGTTCTCCATCATAAAGATATTTTTGGTATCAATACCCGTCTGCAAGGCAAGCTCTCTGTGCTTGCTTAAATGACGGTACTCACCGTGTACGGGGATAAAATACTTTGGTTTTGCAAGGGAAAGGATTATCTTCTGCTCCTGTTGACAGGCGTGTCCCGATACATGGACATCTTCTTCTTTTTCATATATTACTTCCGCACCACGCTTTAAAAGCTCGTTTACAACATTGGAAACCGTCTTTTCGTTGCCCGGAATAGGATTTGCCGAAATTATAACCAAGTCCTCAGGGCCGATATTTACCTGCTTATGTGCAGAGAAAGCCATTCTTGTAAGTGCCGAGGTCGGCTCGCCCTGACTTCCCGTAGTAACAATAACCAACTTCTCATTCGGATATCTGCCGATTTCGTCAAGGGTTATCAATGTATTCTTAGGAATATCCATATACCCAAGCTCAATAGCGGCTTCTAAAACATTCTCCATACTGCGTCCGGATATAGCCACTTTTCTTCCGCACTTAACTGCGGTATTTATAATCTGCTGCACACGATGAATGTTAGACGCAAAGGTTGCAACGATAATCCTCTGCTGTGCACCCCTCTCAAAAAGGACATCAAAGGTTTTGCCGATTGAGCTTTCGCTCATTGTATAACCCTGTCGCTCTGCATTTGTGCTGTCGGACAAAAGTGCAAGCACGCCTTGATTTCCAAGCTCGCCTATTCTGGCAAGGTCAATCATATCTCCGTCTATCGGAGTAGGGTCGATTTTAAAATCACCCATATGCAAAATTATGCCGGCAGGGCAATGAAGTGCAATAGCTACCGAATCCGCAATAGAGTGATTGGTATGGATAAATTCAGCGATAAAGTTATCGCCCAAACGCACCATATCCCCTGCCTCAACAGTATTGATTTTTACAGTATCTAAAATTTTATGCTCTTTAAGCTTGTTTTTAAGGATACCTATTGTAAGTCTTGTTCCGTAGACAGGGACGTTAAACTCTTTAAGCACATAAGGGAGTGCGCCTATATGGTCCTCATGACCGTGGGTTAAGACAATGCCCCTTATCTTATCCGCAACCTTATGAAGATATGTTATATCAGGGATAACAATATCTACTCCCGGCATATCATCATCAGGGAAAGCTATGCCGCAATCTACGATTACAACATCGTTTCCGCATTCAAAAACAGTAAGATTTTTGCCTATTTCATGTAAACCTCCGAGAGGTATCATTTTTACTTTTTGTGTACTTTTCTTCATTAAATTCCTCCTTAACGCTCAAACTAACTATGTACAACAAAACAACGGGACAACATAAAAGTTGTTCCTTAATAATATTAAATTTTAGTCCGCTCAGTACTACATTATGAACATTATAACACACATACTCAAAAAAATCAAGTCATTATAATCATTATTAGTCACAAAAAATTTTTTAATACCTCTTTAAATTATTTATTTTTTACTATATAATAGACTAAAAGGAGTTGAGAATATGGTATCAATCGGAAATGATTGGGATAATTTGCTTGAAGATGAGTTCAAGTCGGAATACTATTTAAGACTTCGTACTCTGCTTGCAAATGAATATAAAACGCAAAAAATCTACCCTGATATGTATGATATTTTTAATGCCCTTAAATATACTTCCTATGCAGATACAAAGGTCGTCATTTTAGGTCAGGACCCATACCACGGCGAGGGACAGGCGCACGGACTTTGCTTCTCGGTCAAAAAGGGTGTTGTTCTGCCGCCGTCACTTAAAAATATCTTTAAGGAAATCGAAAACGAGCTTGGTATCAAACCGCCAAACAGCGGCGACTTGACTTCTTGGGCAAAGCAAGGCGTGCTTATGCTTAACGCCTCGCTCACCGTGCGCGCAGGGCAGGCGAACAGTCACCAAAAAATCGGTTGGGAAATCTTTACCGATAAAATCGTGGCACTCCTAAACGAAAGGGAAAGCCCGATTGTGTTTATGCTTTGGGGTGCAAATGCAAAGCAAAAGGGTGCACTTTTAGATAAAGATAAGCATTTGGTGCTAACCTCAGCCCACCCAAGTCCGCTCTCTGCCTTTAACGGCTTTTTCGGCAACGGTCATTTTAAAAAGTGTAATGATTTTCTAACTTCAATAGGTAAAACGCCTATTGATTGGAAAATAGAATAAAGAAGGACTCAAAAACAAATCGTTTTTGAGTCCTTTTTTGCAAATATAAAGATAGTTGTGTACTCCAAGTCTTCCTCTTGTATTTCCAAAATTTCCGCCTGTACCTGCGCCCAAAAAGCCACCACCTGCTTTCGGGACTTTGAAAACTCACTTTCAAAGGCTATGATATGAATACCCATATCCTTTTTAATCTTGCAATTCTTTGACAATCCACCCAAACATTTCTCTAAAATCATTATAGCATTCTTCACATATCCAATGATATCT
>JAZLIC010000027.1:0-7258 GCA_045617225.1 Clostridia bacterium | reverse complement strand
AAACAGGCCAAAAACTGTAAAAATGTATTTGGTCTTGTTTTTGTATGCAAGTGCCGGATAGTGTCATCTTGTTTTTTACAACATAATGCATATTATGTTGTATTTTTTATGCCCGAAAACCGTTGATAATTGGGGAGTTTTTTTGTTTTCGGATATGAGGAATTATAGCAAATATATCGTGCCAAAAAAGGACAAGTAAATTGAAAATGGAAAGTTAAAGGACGAAAAACAATTTTTACATTGCCGACCGGGAGCGGCAGGTCGGAACCGGGCTTGGGCAATAATTCAAAAAAATTTGTTTTTTGGATTTGTGGAAAAAGAGTTGAGCCGTCATTCGAGAGAACGGCAGGAGCTTTTTCCCTGCCCTACAATGTATATGAATAAAATCCACATAGGAACGGGCGCCCACACATGGGCGCCCATTCCAACATTTTAATTTTCCTTCTCTTCGCAGATAAACTTATCGTCTTTAACCGTTACGACAATCTTATCGCCCGGCTTTACATTCTTTTCAAGCATTTGCTCTGCTATCATATCTTCAATCTGTGACTGAATTGCACGCCTGAGCGGTCTTGCACCATAGACAGGGTCAAAGCCTGCCTTTGCAATCTTAGCTACCGCACTGTCATCAAACTCTGTTTCCACTCCGTTATCACTAAGACGATTTTTCAGAGTTTCAAGCATTTTGCTTGCAATCTCCTTAATATTATCCTCGTTTAACTGATGGAAAACGATTATCTCATCAATACGATTTAAGAATTCAGGTCTGAACGCCTTTTTAACCTCGCCCATTACATCTTCTTTTATCTTTAAATAGTCACGCTCTGCCGCATTTTCGGCATCTGCTGCGGAGAAGCCGAGGGATTTTGTACCCTCGGTAATCAAGCGTGCGCCGAGGTTTGATGTCATAATTATAACAGTATTCCTGAAATCCACTCTGCGTCCCTGTGCATCGGTCAGAATTCCGTCCTCCAAAATTTGAAGAAGAATGTTAAATACATCAGGATGTGCCTTTTCAATTTCATCAAACAATACTACCGAATATGGCTTACGGCGTACCTTTTCGGTGAGCTGTCCGCCCTCGTCATATCCGACATATCCCGGAGGCGAGCCAACCAAGCGTGATACCGTGTGCTTCTCCATATACTCCGACATATCAATGCGGATAATTGCTTCCTCATCGCCGAACATTGCCTCGGCAAGTGCCTTTGAAAGCTCTGTCTTACCTACGCCGGTAGGGCCCAAGAAGATAAATGAGCCTGTCGGGCGTTTCGGGTCTTTAAGTCCGACTCTGCCTCGGCGTATCGCCTTTGCGATTGCCTTTACTGCCTCATCTTGTCCAACGACACGCTTATGGAGGATTTCTTCAAGCTTTAAAAGCCTTTCTGCCTCGCTTTCCTCTAATGTCTTTACGGGAATTCCCGTCCAGAGAGAGATTATCTCTGCGACCTCGTCACTTGTAACGCTGTTCTCGGCAGAAATATTCTCCTTCTCCCAATCCTGCTTTGTCTTATCAAGGCTCTCGGAAAGTGCCTTTTCCTCGTCACGGAGCTTTGCCGCCTTTTCGTATTCTTGTGCGGTAATTGCCGCCTCTTTTTCCTTGCGGATAGCAGTGATTTTATCCTCAATTTCCTTTACATCGGGCGGTGCGGTAAGAGTCTTCATTCTGAGTCTTGATGCCGCTTCGTCAATTAAGTCAATCGCCTTATCCGGCAAAAATCTGTCCGATATATAACGCACCGAAAGCCGAACTGCCGACTCTATTGCCTCGTCGGTAATTTTTACACGGTGGTGTGCCTCGTACTTATCCCTGATGCCCTTTAAGATTTGGATACTCTCCTCCTCTGTCGGCTCATTTAAAGTTATCGGCTGAAATCTGCGTTCAAGTGCCGCATCCTTCTCTATATGCTTTCTGTATTCTTCAAGAGTTGTCGCACCTATTACTTGAAGTTCGCCTCTTGCAAGTGCAGGCTTTAAGATATTTGCCGCATCAATCGAGCCTTCCGCCGCTCCTGCGCCGATGATTGTATGAAGCTCATCAATAAACAAAACTACATTCCCTGCCTTGTTTATCTCGTCCATTGCCGCCTTTAATCTTTCTTCAAAATCGCCACGGTACTTTGCACCGGCTACCATTGATGACAAATCAAGGGTTACAACCTTTTTATCCTTTAAGATTTCAGGCACCGTACCTGATACAATTTTCTGTGCCAAGCCCTCTGCAACCGCAGTTTTGCCGACACCCGGCTCGCCGATAAGGCAAGGATTGTTCTTTGTGCGGCGGCTTAAAATCTGTACCACACGTTCAATCTCTTTATCCCTGCCTACAACAGGGTCAAGCTTTTCCTCTCTCGCCATCTGCGTCAAATCTCTGCCGAACTTCATAAGAGTAGGCGTATCGCCCTTCTTGCCTTTTCTTATATTGCCGTGAGGGCTTTCGCTATCCTCAGTCGGCTCCTCCTCGCTGTCACTGCTTAAAAAGTTGATTATATCATTATAAAGCTTCTGCGGAGTTGTTCCAATATCCGTAAGGCACTTTACCGCAACGCTGTCACCCTCACGAAGCATTGCAATGAGGATATGCTCTGTGCCGATATAATTGTGTCCCAAGCGTCTTGCCTCTGTATAGCTCCGCTCAAGCACATACTTTGTGCGTGGTGTAAAACCGGCAGGCGGCTCCTCCGTAGGCTCGCCCACACCTATAAACTTCTCTATTCTGTCAATTATCTCAATATCGTTTATATTATTGTCCTCTAAAATTCTGCCGGCAACGCCCTCGCCCTCACGGATAAGTCCCAGGAGCAAATGCTCCGTTCCGACATAGTTATGTCCAAGCTCCATTGCCGCTTCGCTTGCAAGTTGTATTGCGTCCCTTGCACGCTCTGTCAATCTGTTTTCAAACATATATATTCCCCCTTACTTTATCATATTTCGTATAATCTCTCCACGCTTTAAGTCACGCTCCGACGGACTTTCTATATTATGCGTCTGCAATATGTTTGCAGGCAAAATCCGGTATGTCATCTCATTTAACATTTCAAACGTCACATTCTCTAAAATGCCGAGCGATACCCCAAGACGCAAATCGGAAATACGCTTCATAGCCTCCGCCGATGTCATTACCACGCCGTATTTCAGGGCACCGTAGGAACGCATAACCTTGTCCTCTAACTTAAAACGCTCTTTTTCATATATCCTCCTTCTAAGTTCTCTTTCCTGCTCCACAACCTCCGATATAATCTGCTTAAACTTTTCAAGCACATCTTCTTCCGTTGCACCTAATGTAACCTGATTTGATATTTGAAAGATATTGCCCACTGCCTTAGAGCCTTCACCGTATATTCCCCTGACTGTCATACCAAGCTGTGAGAGCGAAGATGTAATTTTGTTTATTGTGCCTGTCATTACAAGGGCAGGGAGATGCACCATAACCGATGCACGCATACCTGTGCCTACATTTGTAGGGCAACAGGTAAGATACCCAAACTGTGTATCAAAAGCATAGGTAAGCGCCTGTTCCAAACCGTCATCAACTTTATTTGCGTTCTTAAAACAGGTTTCCAAGTCAAAGCCTGCCTCCATACATTGAATTCTTAAATGGTCCTCCTCATTTATCATAACGCTTATCTTATTATCGGGATTTAAGAGCAGCGCACGATGAACAGAATTATCTATCATCTGATGACTGATTAAGTGACGCTCTGTAAGCGCCTGCTTTTCGTAATCCTTCATACCGTCAAGGTTGATTAAGGTAAGCTCTTTAAGCTTCGCTTTATCTACGGCATCTTTTACAAGGTCGATAACCTCTTTCTGCTTTTCCTCTGTTGCACGGCCCGGAAAGGGAATTCCTTTGATATTTCTTGCCAAACGCACACGAGAGGACAGTACCACATCTCTGTCATTGCCACATTCATTATACCACATATCTACATCTCCTTTTTGTCGTTTTGACTGCGAAGCTCGCGTATTTTATCACGAATTTCTGCCGCTTCCTCAAAGTTTTGTTCCATTACCGCATGATTCAGCTCCGCTTCAAGCTTTGATATTTCACGACTAATTTTCAGCTTTCCGCCCATTCTCTCAGGCACCTTGCCAATATGCTCGCAAGAGCCGTGTATCTGCCTGAGCGGTCTTATCAGTCTTCCCCTGAACGCACTGTAACATTCACTGCAACCAAGCTTGCCGCCTCTTGAAAACTCCTCAACCGTCATACCGCAATTTTTGCAGACTGCCGGTGCTTTTAAAATTTCGGGAGCGGTGCCGATTGTTTTTTCACTACCGAAAATTCCGCCCAAGAAATTGCCGATATTTATCTCCATATTATCAAAACTTTTAAGTCCTATTCCCTCTGCACATTCACTGCACAGGTGATACTCCTTCTTCTGCCCATTTATTATTTCCGTTACATAGGTGTTTGCTTCGTTCTTTCCGCACTTTTCGCACTTCATATTTATTCCTCCCGTTATAACAAATTTATAAGAATATTTTTAAGCATCTTCGCCCTTAAAATATCTTGGAGCGGCTCTACCACCGCAATGGATTTGTCCGACAACGCCGCAATTATTATTTTTGCCTCTTTTTTGCTTAATAAGTCATAGTCATAACAATTTTGTATCAGTACCCTTGCATCATCAAACGAAATATGGTCGCCTATGGTATTTACAACATGCATAAGCTCGTTTCCCTGCTTGGGTACAACCCGGGTAATGCGAATATATCCACCTCCGCCTCGCCTGCTCTCAACTATATATCCTCGCTCGGGTGAAAACCTTGTAGATATTACATAGTTTATCTGTGACGGAACACAACTAAACCGATTTGCAAGCTCGTTCCTTTGCAGTTCAATCTCGCCGTTTCTGTCCTCCATCATCTCTTTTATAAATTGCTCAATCACATTACTGAGCTTCATTATACCACTTCCCTATGTCGAAATTTGACTTTGACTTTCTTTGACCTTTGTGAATATTATAGCACCTTTTTTCTGTTTGTCAACCCCTTTTTTAAAAAAAGTCAGAGAAAGTCAAATTTCTTTTTTTCTACTCTTTAAAAAGCAGTAGAACATAAGCGTTATAATAAGGTATATAAAGAATGAAGCTTTGGGCGGTGTAGGCACATCAATTACCAAAAATGTATCGGAAAACAAGTCGGAAGATAATATCAGGATTTTAAGGAGCAGATACACAGGTATTGAAAAAAGTTTTGAAAGCATAGGTGAGATAAGCCAAAGTATTGCATTTGCGTATCCCAAAAAGAATAGAATTGCACAAAGGAGCGGCGCCCATATATTTGTGATTATTCCCGCAAGAGAAATTATATTAAAAAAGTATGCTACAAAGAACGATACACCAATCATACCTGAAAATGATATTGATATACTGTCGCAGAGGAAGTTAAGGAACTTACCCTTCTTTAATATATTTGGGATATTGTTCTTTATAAGACTTGCAAAAAGTATAATACTCAGGGTCGAGGAGAATGACAGAATAAAGCTTACGCTATATAGCATATAAGGATTATAGATAAGAATTAAAAACGCCGCAACAAAGAGCGATGTAAGCGAATCCGGCTCGCGCTGGACAAGATGGGCGATGATAAAAATAATCATTACGATTATGGCACGGCAAACAGATGGCGTAAATGACGCCACAGACACAAAAATCAGCAAAACAGGGATAGTCAACGCAAAAGATATACTCTTTCTGAGTCTGAATACGCCAAACAAAAACATAAGTGCGATAAACAAGTAGTTTACATGCATTCCCGAAACAGAGGCTATATGCGAAAAACCGCTCCTTGACATATTCTCGATAAGCTCATCTGAAATATTCTCTTTGCTTCCTGTCAGGATTCCTTTAAGGAGTGCGTTTTCGTCACCGTCATATAAAATATTATCAACAGATGCCGAAATTTTCTCATTCAAAAATCTGCCTGCTCTGCGCCATACGCCGATTAAGTCCACGCCTTCTTTTTCATATACTTCGGGATTTTCTTCCGTATAGCCAAAGTATCGGCATTTATCCTGCAAATAATACTTTCTCAGGCTAAAACCGCCGATATATGAAGCGCCGGCGTAGTCGCTCAGTCTGACTGTACACCTTAAATCTATTCCGTCTTTCAGCTTTTCGCCATATTCACAGGGGACATATAACCATATATTTTCGTTTACATCTTCTTCCTTTTTATCTAACACCGCTTTATCAACATTAAACAATACACCGTAAGTTTTACCGCTTTTTGAAAGAGAAGGCTTTGAAATTATACTTCCGTACACTTCTGCCGTCTTTCCGTCTAAACCGCGCCAGACAGGATTTATATTTTCAAAGATATAGACACGCAAAACACCAAAAATAAAAAATGCCAACAGAAGGCACAAAAACATACACATATGCTTTTGCATCTCTGTTGGTCTTTTGCTTAAATGAAATCCGATTAAAAACGCCGCAAGAACAGCTAATAAAGCAAGTAAGCAAGCCGCCGTGGGTTTAGGTATAAATTGCAGATTTGTATTGGTGCTTATGTAAATCGCAATACCAAACGCAATTATTCCGTAAACAAGTATGCGCTTAATATATCTTCCTTTATCATCTGTTCCCATAGCTATATAAAATACTTACTAAAAAAGCCCCGGAATGTTAAGTCCGCCGGTGAGTCTGCTCATCTTTTCCGCACTTTCCGCCTCCGCTTTGCGAAGGCCCTCGTTTACTGCCGCAACAATCAAATCCTGAAGCATTTCTATATCATCAGGGTCAACGACCTCAGGGGAGAGTCTGATTTCCGTTATCTCTCTTGTGCCTGAAACAACTGCGGTTACAGCACCGCCGCCCGAAGTAGCCTCAAAAGTTTTATTCTCTATTTCCTCCTGCATTTTTGTCATTTCTTCCTGCATTTTTTGAGCCTGCTTAATCATTTGATTCATATTGCCGCCGCCCATACCCATACCTTTTGGGAAACCGCCTTTTGCCATTTTTACAACTTCCTTTCTTTATAAAATATCCATCTTATCCCCAAAAATGTCCTTTTTATTTGCAAGGTCTGTTATACTTCCCTTTGGGGTTGTCACGTTCTTCTTTTTCTCGCCTTTTAATACGACTTCAATGTCCTTTTCTTCGCCGCTGATTTCGGAGAAAAGACCTTTTAAATATTCTATTCCGTTAGGCGTCGATATTCTTTCATAAGCCACACGCTCCGGAATTTCTATCTCAATAGTATTACCGATTGAAGTTACATTTGCAGAGTACATAAAGGCATACAATTTTTT
>JAZLIC010000026.1:0-10765 GCA_045617225.1 Clostridia bacterium | reverse complement strand
TTACATAGGCACACCTACGGCAGAGGCGGCTAAAAATTCAGAGTATACAACTACATCATTAAACTCCACCACGAAGTGGTGGTCATGGCTCGGTTCCCCTTATGCACGCGGCGGTCACCTTGGCAGCTATGTGCGCTATGTCAGTTCCGACAGCAGTGTCTGCTACATCAGTGCCTATAACGGCCTCGGCGGCGTGCGCCCTGCCTTTTATCTTAATCTCTCATCTGTGCAATTTTCGGCTGGTGACGGTACAGCTGCCGTTCCGTACACAGTGGCAGGCTCTGTGACACCAACCCCAACGCCAACACCGCTTCCGAGCGGCACCTGTGGCGAGAACTTGACATGGACGATTGACGAAAACGGAGTCTTTTTTATTGACGGAACCGGCGAGATGGTATCATGTGCAGATGGTGCACCTTGGGACGAGTATAAGGATTCGATAAAGAGAATTGAGATAGGAAACCTTGTTACCTCTATTGGAGATTATGCGTTTTGCAGTTGCAGTAGCCTGACAAGCGTCACTATACCAAAGAGCGTCACAAGCATTGGAGATTATGCTTTTTGTGATTGTGACAGTCTTGAAACAATATACTATAACGGAAAGGAAGATGATTGGGGAAATATTGTGATTGGCATAAAAAACGAGTGCTTGACATCTGCGGAGATTGTATTTGCCGGCCCACGCACCAAAACGGTAATTTCAAACGCCGGCAAGACATTTACGATAACGCCTAAAAAGGTTGAGGTCGGAAAGACGGTAATCCTTGCCCTGTATAACAAGGGCAGAATAGTCGGCTTTGAAAATGCGATATACGAAGGCGAGGACTTGATTTTTAACACCGATAAGGAGTATACGGATGCAAAGGTTATGGTTTGGGACGATTTGGAGTCAATGTCAACGGACTATGAACCGGAAATTGTGAAATAGTTTAAACGGAGTGGCAAAACTGCCGTTCCGTTTTTATTGTGTAATACCATTTTAAAATTTCGGAACAATGTAGGGAATGGTCTTGACCATTCCGCTTTGCGAAAAACAAATTTTTCATTGCCAACCGGGAGCGGCGGTCGGAACAGGGCTTGGGCGGAAATATTCAAAAAATTTGTTTTTCGGATTTGCATAAAGATTTCGTTCTAAATCCCCTCCGTCAACATAGGCATTAGGCATTAGGAAATAGGGAATAGGTTTATGCAAGGCGTTGAGGGAACGGGCGGCCACATAGGGACCGCCCCTACGGCGTGATATGGATAAAACGGCACGAAACGGGCGGCCCTGTGTGGTCGCCCGTTTTGCGAATTACATATTCATAAGGTCAGGATTATTATCTATCGGCTTTGGATTAAGAAGCAGAGTATACTCCATATTTCCGTTCTTTTCCGTTTCCAAAATAACTTTAAACAACGTCTTTTCTGCAACATCCGGCAATATAATATGTCCGTCAGGGCCTTTGGTATTTGCCATTGCCGCTGCCTCTGCCTCCCATACGAAAAGCTTTTTCTTCTCGCCGTTTATTTCAACATACACAGTGACGGTATCTTCCTTTGCGTCAAAGGTGTCATTATGGAAGTATACTTCAACAGAAAAATCATCACCGGGAAGATAATCAAAGCACTTAAACCTTGCCGTAGGAACAACAGGCTTTAATATTTCGCTTACTGCAAAATATCCGGGTTTTCTAATAGCCGGATAAGCAAGCAGATTGTTGCCTGCCGCATTCATCCAAGGCTCATTATAATCCCAATTAAGTGCCATAGAACATTTCGGCCATTGACGGCGTGCCTCACCAAAGACAGCTTTATAACCTTCACATTCAAGGATATTACTGCACTGTACATATTCTTCAACAGAAGAAAGCTCGCCGAAATAATGATGAAGCGTTTCCATACAAAGCCACGGCTCATCGCCCCAAGCACCAAATCCGAAATGCTCCTCCCACGCAGTTCCCTTCTTCATTGGGAACCATTCCTCCTGCGGAATGATTTTCTTTAAGTTCTCAATCGGAGCCATAGACGGACAGCCAAATTCGGTATATGCACTGTTTGACGCACCGTTCATAAGCTCTATTACATCTGTGTCCGTATCGGTATCATAGAAGAAATAATGCCCGTGTGCCATACCCATAAGGGGCGATGTCATAATAAACGGTTTTTCTCTGTCAAACTCATAACAGATTTTGTTCATCAACCTAAGTGCCAAAGATTGGTCTGTCATACCCGACCAACGGTTAAAGAGTTCGTTCCCTCCGCACCAAAGCACATGGCTTGGGTGAGAGCGTACCCTCTTTACGATGGCGGCTACATCCTTTTCTACAACATACATATAATCTTCCGTCGGTTGATAATTGTTGCAGGCAAGAGAAAATTCCTGCCATACCATTATGCCGAATTCATCACAATACTCAAAGAATTTATCTCTGTTTACTACCGTTCCGCCATGAACTCTGAACATATTCATATTAGCTTCTTTGGCATATTGTATCTGCGTTTTAAAGGTTTCATCGGCAATTTCGCCGATAAAGATTTCGGGACATACCCAATTTGAGCCCTTTGCAAATATACGCTTGTTATTAAGCTCTACCGTAATGGGCGGATTGCTTCTTGACTTCGGAAAAACAGACGGTTCTTCCCAAGAACCTTCATTCATAACAAGCTGAACTTTCCTGAATCCGATAGTACCTTCTGTCTTATGACAATCCGTTTCCGCAGTCCACTTATACAATTTCTGGTCGCCCAATCCGTTGCACCACCAAAGCTCAATATCATCAAGCTTTATCTCTCTGTCCGTACCGTGATACAATTCTTCTCCCTCGGGCGAATAAAGTGTAATCATCGGCGATGCCGTACAGTCTATATCAAATGTAACGGTTGCACTCTTTAAATCTTCCGAAAGCTTATAAAATACCTCACAATTATGTATGTGATTTTTGCCTCTTGTTTGAAGATACGCATCTTGCCACATCCCGGACACAATCAATCTCGGATGCCAATCCCAACCGTAACCTACCGCCGGTTTAAAGGCGTTATTTGCCTGTGACCTATTTTCATTTTTGACAGCCGGATTTTTGGGGACGGGATATATCTCTACTTCCAAAAGGTTATCTTCTTTTAAGAAATCGGTTAAGTCAATTTCTATTTTAGAATACATACCCATATCTTTTAAAAACGATTTGCCGTTCAAAAATATCTCGTATTCATAGTCAATACCAAGACTTACAAAGTATAGCTTATCACCATTTAATGCAGGCTTCTTAAAGGATGCGGAATAAACCCAAGCGACATCCTCCATCCACTTGTATTTTTTAAAGTTATCACTGTATTGCAAATCACCGTAATCATGGGCACGGCCGTAATCGGCTTGTATATTTCCCGGTACATTTGCAGGGAAAATATCATCTTCTCCCTTGACTCTGCCCTGCCAATCTAATTTTATATTCATAAATTACGCCTTTCCTACCGAACCGAATAACCTCATTTTATTTGCGATAACCGCCTTGATTTCTTTAACCTTATTATCTCTTATATCAAGATAATCAAGTCCATCTGCCAAACCGTCTTTCATAGCTCTTATGCCCCCGAGGCAAAGGTCGGTAAATATATTTACCTTTGATATGCCTGTCTTTACCGCGGTAATAAAATCATCATCACTCAGTCCGCTTCCGCCGTGAAGAACAAGCGGTACATCGACTGCATCTCTAATCTCTTTAAGTCTTTCAAAGTTAAGCTTCGGTTGTTGCTTATATGCGCCGTGTGCAGTACCGATAGCAATAGCCAAAGCGTCAACACCCGTATCGGAAAGATATTTCTTTGCTTCATCAACAGTTGTATGAAGTGCTCCGCCGTTTGCATCTGCCGCCTCGCCGACATGACCGATTTCACCCTCGACCGTTGCACCAAAGCTATGCGCAATCTTCACAATCTCTCGTGTTTCACTGATATTACTCTCATAGTCCTTTAAGGAGCCGTCAAACATAACACTTGAAAATCCGTATTTTAAAGCTTCCATACATCTGTCAAAGGTCAAACCGTGGTCATAGTGAACTACAACAGGAACGGTTGCCTCCTTTGCCATAGAAACAATCGACGGTGCAATAAGCCTGAACTCGCCATACGGAAGCAAAACCTCTGCGGTACCGATTATTATAGGCGACCTGTTCTCCTCTGCCGCCTCGATAGCGGCTTGGAGCATATCCGTGTCCGTAGTGTTGAACAAGCCTACACCATAGCCGTTCTTTTTCGCATCTTCTAAAACATAGTTTAAGTTAACAATCATTTCTCTATCTCCTATCTAATCATTCTGCTATCGGTAAATTCATCGGTTTCGTCCGTGCTTCTGGTTGAGAATTCAGATATTATTGCACCCTCCGGACCTGCCTGGAACCAATGCCATGTATACGGCATAATTGTATATTGGTCACCGGGATTTAAAACGATTTCGTGGAAAACCGTAGTTGTCATAGCCGGGTCTTTTGCCTGCATATCCTCTTTCTTTCCCTCGCCGGGAACGTAAAGATAAACCTTACCTTTTCTGCATCTGAATGTTTCTTCCTTACCCTCTTTACCATTTGTAATAACATGCTTATGCTCCGGGCAGGTCTGATACGGGAAGAGCACCATTTCCTTTGCGCAAACTCTCTCTGTGTTTACATAAACGCAGAGCTGAAGTCCTATCTCGTCAAGCATACCAAGTCCAAAATCTGCAACCTCAATCGGCTCATCATCACGAATTATAATATTTGCTTCCTTTAAAAATTCTCTTGTCTTTTTTTCCTGTGCCGCATATAATTCCTTATCCATAGCTTTAAATCTCCCTTTTCTTATATTTTTGCATTATTTTTTCTATTTCAGTTTTATTTTTCATACCGCTGATAGAGTCAGCCTCCGACAAATTACACGCCGCTGCCGCCGCCGCAAAGTCAAGCATATACTCCGGCTCAAACTCATTATAGAACCCGTAAAGGCACGCCGCCGCATAGGCATCGCCCGCTCCTACGCTTCCCTTTATGTAATCCTCCGGAAGGATTAAGGAGCCCGATTTATAAAAGCTTCCGTCCTTGCGGAGCATAAATCCGCCCTCAACGCAATGAACAACAACAGTATCACGAACTCCATATTCAAAGAATAATTCCATTGTCTTTTTTATATTCTCGATGCAGATGCTTCCGTTATCATTTCTCGGTGGCAGACCGCTCACCTTTGAGCTTTCAATCTCATTTATTATTACATAATCGCAGTATTTAAGAGCAGGTACGATTTTGTTGACAAAGCGGTCTGAGTCCTCCGACACAACATCAATAGAAGTTTTTATGCCTCTCTTTGATACAGCGTCCAAAAGTCTTGCCATCCCCGTTCCGTACTCTTTGTCCTCTTTATCAAGCTCATCAAGCAACAATATATATCCTATGTGAAAAATCTTACAATCCAAAGAATCCAAATCAATGTCATTTATACTAAAAGTCTTGTTTGCACCTTTTGTATAGAAGAATGTACGTTCTCCCGTCTTAATCTCGGTCATAACATTACTGCACGAAGTATCGGCACCGTCTTCCACAATAACACGGCTTACATCTATTCCGTAATGCTTCATCTGAGAAAGAACATATCTTCCGTTTTCGTCATTACCTATCTTACCGATAGCAGTAAGATTTATGTTAAAATCTATCTGTGCAATATCAATTATGGTATTTGGGACACAACCTCCCACCGCACGCGAGCTGTTTAAAACATTTGCAAGCATATTTTTTTGCGGATACTTGTCAATCATATTTACAATATCCACTAAAATATTTCCTGCAATTACAATTCCGTTTCCGTCTTTCTTCAAAAGATAGTCGACAGAAACACCAAGCGACTCTGAAAGTTTTGGCAGAATAGTTATATCCGGATAGCCGCCACCGTTTTCCCACTTGCTTACCGCCTTATTACTGACGGACAAACATTCGGCAAGTTCATTCTGCGTCATACCCTTTTTCTTTCTGAGCCTTGCTATTGTGCTTCCTAAACACTTTGCGTCCATTTTATCACACCCTTTAAACTGATTTTAGCATACTATTTTTATTTTGTAAAACTACGCTTATTTCAATTTGCGTAGAGTTTTGAACAGGAATTCCACTATCGGTAGACATAATGTTTTCGACAATACACTTTTATTATAAAAACGGGCGGATATGGAAATCCGCCCTTGCCTTTTTATATATCTTTTATAATATCCGCATAGTCCGTAACAAACGGACTCATTTTTCCATCAAGCACCTGTTTTATAAATTCGATTTCGCTGTTGATTGGCGTGACCGACTCCTCTCCTGCAAGCAAAGTCTGTTCAGCCACATCGTGCTTATCCGAGCCTGCAAATTTCAACAGTCCGTAGCTTTCCGCATAATGTATTGCCATTTTGCTTTCAAGTTCCGTACCTTTTGCGTTGTAAATTTCTACACCGTGAACGCTTCTCGGAAACAATCTGATATGGTCGATATAGCTTGCTTCCCTGTACGGATGCGCCTGAATTACAAGTGCACCGCTATCCATAAGGAATTTTAACTGTTGAGTCTTTTCCATATTTTCGATTTCCGGATGCTCAAAATACCACTCTTTATCAAGTCCGTATATCAAAAAATCCGTTCCCAAATGGGAAATTTCAATTCCCAAAAAGACTTTTAGTCCTATCTCTTTTCCGATTTCAACGCCTTTAAGATAATCGCTGAAATAGAATTCAAGCCCCTCTTTATATGATGGGATAACATCAAGCCTTATATTTCCGTCAAGAAAATGATTAGTAATAAACACCCCATCATAACCAATCTTTTTATACAATTCCAAAATCTCTCTCACATCTGCCGTGCTGCACGCACTTACTCCGGATGTGTGCATATGCGTTTCATATCTGTACATAATGTAAATCTCCTTTCTGTGCAATGCGAAAACCCCTTAAAAGGGGTTTTCGGTAGGATATTTGTCATTTTTATCACGGTTATAGCCAATAAATTCAACGCCTAAATACTTAAATACTTCAAAGAACTCTTTTCCGAAGTGTCCAAAGGCAATCGCTCCGTGATGCGGAAAGTTCTTTTCGATAAGAACATGTCTGTAAAACCTTCCCATTTCATTTATTGCAATTATTCCTACTCCGCCGAAAGTTTTAGGGTCTGTCGGCAGAACTTCACCTTCTGCAATATAGGCATAGAGTTTATTGTCGGCAGTTGACTGCAATCTAAACAGAGTTATATCACCGGGGGCAAGATGTCCTTCAAGCGTTCCGTTGGTAACTTCAACAGGCAGATTGCGTGCCATTATTTTTTGATACTTCATCTCGGCAGTACAAAGCTTATTTATACAGGTATTTCCGCAATGAAATCCCATAAACACATCTGTCGCACAATAACTGTAATCATTTTTAATTTCCGCATCAAAAATATCCGTGGGGACTGTATTATTTATGTCAAGGAGTGTAACCGCATCCTGACTTACCGCCGCACCTATGTATTCGGAAAGGCAGCCGTAAATATCATTCTCACAGCTAACCGGGATACCCCTGCCGGTAAGTCTTGAATTTACATAGCACGGCACAAAGCCGAACTGCGTTTGAAATGCAGGCCAACACTTTCCTGCGATTGCAACATATTTTTTACTTCCCTTATGATTTTCCACCCAATCAAGAAGTGTTATTTCGTACTGTGCAAGCTTTTCAAGGATTTCCGGCTTTTTATTTGCCCCACCAAGTTCGCTTTGCATATCCGCCAAAACCTCAGGAATTCTTTTATCTCCTTCGTGTGCCAAGAAAGATTCAAACAAGTCAAGCTCCGAATTTTCTTCGATTTCTATATCGAGATTATATAACTGTTTAATCGGTGCATTGCACGCAAAGAAGTTTGAAGGGCGTGGGCCAAAAGAGATAATTTTAAGGTTTTTAAGTCCTTCCAACGCTCTTGCAATCGGCAAAAAGTCGTGGATTAAGTCTGCACAATGCTCGGCATTTCCAACAGGGACTTCCGGTATATACGCCTTTACATTTCTAAGTTTAAGGTTATAGCTTGCGTTAAGCATTCCGCAATATGCGTCACCTCTGTCATCTGTAAGTACAGATGTGCTTTCTTCTGCCGCTCCGCAAAACATAATGGGGCCGTCAAAATTCTTTGCAAGCATCGTTTCCGCAATTTCAGGTCCGAAATTGCCAAGATATACACACAGGGCATTGCAATCATTCTTCTTTAAGTCTGCGAGCGCCTCCATCATATGTATTTCGCTCTCTACTATACAAATCGGGCACTCATAAAATCCGTCAGCGCCGTGCTTTTTTGTGTATGCCTCTGCAAGTGCCTTCCTTCTTGTCACTGCAAGCGACTCAGGAAAACAGTCCCTTGAAACAGCCACAACTCCTACTTTTATTTTTGGAATATTTAAAAAGCTCATATCCGTTACCTCCTAATTTTTCTGTCCGTAATACGCATCTTTTCCATGCTTTCTGAAATAATGTTTATCTAAAAGATAGTTTTTTACGGGTTTGTCCGTGCCAAGCATTTCTGTCAAAAACGCCATCTTTGCAACTTCCTCTAATGTTATTGCATTCTCTACCGCTTTTTCAGGCGTTTCGCCCCACGAAAATGCACCGTGATTTTTCACAAGCACTGACGGGACTTGAAGTATTGTACATTCGCTGAACTCCTCCGCTATTACCTTCCCTGTATTTCGCTCATACTCATCTTTTATTTCTTTCTCAGTAAGCTCTCTTGTGCAAGGTACCTTTCCGTAAAATGCGTCTGCGTGCGTCGTCCCATAGGGGGTTATGCTTTTCCCTGCCTGTGCAAAGGCAGTAGCATAAGCGGAATGTGTATGTACAATACCACCTAAACCTTTAAAAGTGCGATAAAGGTAAATATGCGTCGGTGTATCGCTTGACGGTCTGTACTTTCCCTCAACAACATTGCCGTCAAGGTCAACAACCACCATATCATCAGGGCGCATATCACTGTAATCAACACCGCTCGGCTTTATTACAACCAATCCGCTTTCCTTATCAAATGCACTTACATTACCCCATGTTAAGGTTACAAGCCCATTCTCTTTTAAAAGGATATTCTGCTCGCATACTCTTATTTTTAAACTATCAAGCATTTTAGGTAAGCCCCCTTTCAATATTTTATTATACATCATCAAAACTGATTTTCAATGTATTATAATGCTTACCACTTACACTTTCTGCTTACTTAATACCAAATTATAAAGTTAAAAAAGGCTGTCTAAAAACAATAGTTTTTAAACAGCCCCTTTAGTTACTTTGTGTATTTTTCAACTATAAACTTTGGTCTTGCTTTAACTTCCTTATATATCTTTCCGATATACTCACCGATAAGTCCCACGGAGATAAGCTGAACACCGCCCAAAAACCAAATGGAAATCATAATTGACGCCCAACCCTCGGTAGTCACGCCAAAGAACTTTGCAATAAGTGTATATATTGCCGCTATGACTGAAATAAATGCCACAAAAAATCCAAGCGCCCACACAAGCTTAATCGGCTTTATGCTAAAAGATGTAATTCCGTCAAAGGCAAAACTCAGCATTTTTTTAAGAGGATACTTACTCTCGCCGGCAAATCGTTCCGCTCTCTCATAATAAACGCAATCACTCTTATAACCGATAAGCGGCACGATACCGCGCAGAAACAGATTCCTCTCGTCAAACTTTTCAAGTCCGTCAATCGCACGCTTGCCCATAAGGCGATAATCCGCATGATTATAGACCACATCTACGCCCATAAGCTGCATAAAGCGATAAAATCCCTGTGCAGTAGTACGCTTAAAAAATGTGTCCGTCTTTCTGTCATTGCGAACACCATATACGACTTCGCAACCTTCATCAAACTTTTTAATAAATTCAGGTATGCAATTTATATCGTCTTGCAAATCCGCATCAATGGAAATTGCACAATCGCAAAATTCCTTAACGGTCATAAGTCCTGCCATAAGTGCATTTTGATGTCCTGCATTATGTGCAAGCTTTATGCCTTGAAAATGCTTGTCCTGCTTAGTGAAGTCCTCAATCAAGTCCCATGTTTTATCACGGCTTCCGTCATCTACAAAAACAATGCGGCTTTCGTCGCTGATACTTCCGCCCGATATCATATTTGAATATAAATCAAGCAGTCTTTTGGAGGTCTCAGGTAAAACCTCCTCCTCATTATAGCAAGGTAAAACTAAATAAAGTTTGGTATCTTTCATATTGGTCACCCTCATACAAAAAGGGGCAGATAAAATCTGCCCCCTTATCTTCTTATAATATAAAATTATTCCGCTGCATCAGGAGCAGGTTCTTCGGCTGTACTTGCGCCATCTACGGGAGCTTCTTCACCCTCGGCAGGTATTTCAATAACATTGCCCTCTGCGTCAACCAACTGTCCGTCCTCATTCACATGAATCTCCTGCTGAGCTTCTGTGCCGGTTGTAGGTGCAACTGCATCTGTTGCAGCCTTACTGCTCTGTGAAGTAAGTGCAGCAAGAGCAATAGAAGTTATGATAAACAAAACTGCAACAACAGAAGTGAACTTCTTGAGCATTGCATCAACAGTTCTGCCCTTATTCTTACCAAAGAAGGTTTCTGCACCGCCGGCAATAGCTCCGGAAAGTCCCTGTTGCTTACCATGCTGCATCAATACAACTACTATCAATGCAAGTGCAATTACTACATGCGCGATTGTCAATCCTAATATCATTTTTAAATTTCCTCCTCAATTTATCCGGTGACTATTATTTAACTAATGTCACAAAATGACTAATAT
>JAZLIC010000025.1:0-4632 GCA_045617225.1 Clostridia bacterium | reverse complement strand
CGGAAGCTGAAACATATCATAAAGCTTTGTAAGAGTGTATCTAAGGCCCTTGGGGTCAATTTGCCAACCCCAATCCGTGGATTTTAAATAAGGATTTATAAACCCTTTTGCAAGATTTCCGCCGGTCATATCCTTACTTTCGTCGGCACTTTCACAAATACTTGAATAATAGCTGAATGAAATAAAGTCAACTGTGTTTTTCAGTATTTCTCTATCCTCCTCCGTTATATCAAGACTGATATTATTATCCTTAAAATACTTTGCCAAGTAAGACGGATAATAGCCCCTTGCGTGGACAAAGGCAAACTGATATGTTTCCCTGTCCCTGAGCATTGTTTTGATTATATCATCAGGATTTGACGTTAAGGGATATACTGTCACGCCTAAAATCTTACAACCAACCTTTGCCTTCGGTATAATGCTATGGCAAATTTTTGTTACAGATGCGCTTGCTACAAGTTGGTAATGTATAGCGTTATATAATTCTTCTTCGGACAAATTTTCTTTCATTATGCCGCCACACATAAAAGGCGCTTTCAAAATTGCATTTATTTCATTAAAGGTTAGCCAATATTTTACCTTATTCTTATATCTTTCAAAGACTGTTTTTGCATACCTTTCAAAAAATGTTATCATTCTTCTGTCAAGCCAGCCATTATACTTTTTTGCAAGGTTTAGCGGCATTTCATAGTGTGAAAGTGTGACAAGCGGCTCTATTCCGTATTTAAGGCACTCATCAAAGAGATTGTCATAGAATTCAAGCCCCTTTTCATTTGGCTCCTCATCATCTCCGTTTGGGAAAATTCTGCTCCACGCAATAGATGTCCTGAATACTTTAAAACCCATTTCCGCAAAAAGCTTTATATCATTTTTGTAATTATGATAAAAGTCAATCCCCAAAAGCTTTAAATTATCATCTGTTGGAACATCGGTAACCCTTCCCTTTACGCCGTCCGGCAATACATCTTGCACCGATAATCCCTTTCCGTCTGCGTCATATGCGCCCTCGCATTGGTTTGCGGCAACCGCACCGCCCCACAAAAAATTTTTCGGAAACATCGTCATATGCTCACCTCTTTTTAAGGGTAATAAACTTCTCTTTTTCTAACACATTATTTTTAGCTTCTACTGTTATTTTATAGTCATTACTGTTTGTTATAATCAAAGGAGTTATAACATCATATCCGTCTTTTTTTATTGCCTCAATATCGAATTCAATCAATGGCTCGCCCATCTTTACTTGGTCGCCGTTTTTTACAAGTGCTTTAAAATGCTTACCGTTCAGACTGACAGTATCAATTCCTATATGAATTAGTATTTCTGCTCCGCCATTTGTTTTTAAAGCTATTGCGTGGTTTGTATCAAAGACATTATCAACAACACAATCTGCCGGTGCGGTAATAAGTCCCGTATCCGGAACAATTGCACAACCGTCACCTAATATTTTTTTGGAGAATGTTTCGTCATTTACTTTGTCAATTGTTACTACTTCTCCTTTTACCGGCGCAAATAGTATTTCGTCACTTACGCTTGTTATTTCCTGCTCCTCCTCCGTTTCCGCCTCATCGTCAAAGCCTAAGATAAGCGTTGTTACGAAGGAAACTATAAAGGCTATTGCACTTCCGATAACTGCGTGAAAAATGTTAGTAAATCCGTCTGCGCCTATATATCCCGGAAGTGCCAAGAGTCCCGGAGAACCTGTTGTATACCTTCCTACTCCCATAAGACCTAAATAAAGTCCTGCAACACCGCCGCCGATAACTACTGCGATAAGCGGCTTTTTAAATTTCAAGTTTACACCATATAATGCAGGCTCGGTAATTCCGCATACTGCGGTTATTCCCGATGAAAACGCCTCTTGCTTTATAACCTTGTTCTTTGTCCTAAGTCCAACCGCAAAAGCCGCACCACCCTGCGCTATATTAGAGCCAAGCATTCCGGGGCCGACTATTGTATCAAAACCGGCGGTTGCAATATTGTTTATGCCAATCGGAATAAGTCCGTAGTGCGTTCCCGAAATTACCAACAACGGCGACACTGCACCGATAACAAGCGGCACAAGCCAACTTGCGTAATTATCAAGAAGTGAAATCACATATGCAATTCCGTCACCTATAATTGTTCCAAGCGGTCCTAAAACGATAATTGATACTGTGCCGGTAATGAGTAAAGTAATAAGCGGTTTTGTAAAGAATTTTACAGGCTTTGGCGATACCTTATCCGCAAATATTTCCACATATGACATAAGCCATACCGAAAGAATAATCGGTATAACCGATGATGAATATGATGCCGCCGTGACAGGCAAACCGATAAATTTTAGCGTTTCGCCTGTTTCTTTTGCGGCATTTATCAGCTTTATAAAATTGGGGTGAAGCAAAATACCGGCAATCGACATTGCCATAACAGGATTACAGTTAAACTTTTTGGCAGCAGAATATGCAATCAAAAAAGGCAGAAAATAAAACGCCGCATCAGAAAATATACTCAATACTTCATATGTTTGTGATGATTTATCCACCCAACCGAACACTACCAAAAGCGACATAAACGCTTTTAAAATACCTGCACCCGTAATTGCAGGAATAATCGGTGTAAAAATACCTGCAATTGTATCTAACACCTTGCTGAGTTTGCTTCTGTTATCATTTTCGTTTGTGGGTGCACCGCCGCCAAAATTACCAAGCATATTGAGTTCACGATAAACATTAGGCACATCGCTTCCTATAACTATCTGGAACTGACCGCCTTTATTTACAACACCCATAACGCCTTTTGTGTTTTCAAGGTTAGTTGTATTTACCTTATTTATATCTTTAAGATTTAATCGCAGTCTTGTTGCACAATGCGTAAATGAAACAATGTTATCTTCTCCGCCCAAATCGTTTAGAATACTCTTTGCCAATGCCTTATAATCCATAATTATACTCCTTTTAGAATAAGTCTTACTTCCCATTTTAAACAACTTTGCAAAAAATATACTATCCGTAAAGTATTTATCAACCATTAAATACAAAAAAAGACGGACCGTAAAAGAATTTTCTTTTACAGTCCGTCTTTTTATTCAAATTTCACTTTTGGTGTGACAAACTTTTCGCTTCCATCTTCTTTGTATCTGATGTTGTTTTCTTCAATGAGCTTTACAAATTCCCTGTAATAAACATCGGAAGAAAACCCTTGAATAAATGAGATGTCAAAGTAATCGTTGACTGACGATATTTCTATAAAAAATGAGCCGTAAACCGAACCGTCAGTAAGATTGTATATTGAATCTATATATTGTCCCATTTCGCCAAAATCAATATTTCCTACATAGCTTATTGAATAAGTGTTATCCGTAGCGCGCCTTAACGCTTCTTCGCTTACAGTTTTTTTCTTCAATTCCAAAGTAGGAAGGTTCTCGATTTCTTCAATCCAACTGCGAAGGTTTTCGCAATAGTTGATAACATTTTCCTCCTGCGAGTTCAACAAAATCATTCCTCTTGAAAATGTGCAAAGAATATCTGCTCTTCTGCCTTTTAATTTTGGCGGATATATAAGCGGAAAAGATGAACAAAGCATCCTGTAATTATGCAAATTTCCCATTGCCGGTCGCAAATTAAAGGAAACATCGCAAACAAGATTTTTACTCATATCCGGATGAACATTCCATATCGCTTTCGCCGCAAGAACTGCGTCGAAAGAACACGGCGTACCGTCGTTTTGATGGTTAAATTTCATAAAATCCTTTTGATTGACCTTGATATAATAAACCGTTGCTTCATCATCATCGGCAATGCCGCCGTCTTTTAAATTGAAATATTCACCCTTTTGGGGCTGAAAAAATGCTTCTGAATTTTTCATTCTACTTTCGGGATAAGGATTTATGACTTCATCAGCAAATAGCTCATCATCGCACAAATTTATACCTCGACTGTCAAGCCTGACATTGTGCTTCATACATAGATAATAGTATAACACCGTCTTAACAAAAGGATATAGACCTGCGCCGTCTGTTATAATATGCGATATGCAAAATGAAATTGTGTTTTGATAATATGTGAGAGCCAGCATATGCCAATTTACTTCCGCCGTCCCCAAAGTCGGAACACCGGGTCCCTTTTTAAGTACAACCGGCAAATCGTTGGGGACAGAAATATAACATTCATCTTGACGCTTAACTCTGATTAGAAAATACGGATATCTTTTGACAGATTTTTGAAGTGCTTTATCCAATATTTCGGCATCAACCACCTCTTTTAAATTGCATTTAATTTTGATTGTAAATTGCATTTTATCAGAGGGTATGTAAAACATTGGGTCAAAATAATTCGGTTTCAAAACGTAGACCTTCTTTTTGTTAGTTTTCATTATTTTAGCATAATAACGCTATTTATGCAAGATTTTTATCCTCTTTGAAATAAAAGTAAAAAATTTGCGCCAATTTTACGCCACAACAAGAAAAACCCTCGTAAATACGAGTGTTTCCGCTTGTTTGTGAAAGCCGAACAATAAAGATATCGGGTTATTTTCGGACAACAAACCGTCCCCCTTGTCTTTTCGTGTCATAATTTTACTTGATTAATGAAATTAAATATTCACACCTTCCTTGTGTGTATTGAATTGCAGCAGTCAACTTTTCATCGGCATCAG
>JAZLIC010000024.1:0-14647 GCA_045617225.1 Clostridia bacterium | reverse complement strand
AATGATTGAGAAATCTTCAGCCTTCAAGCTTGCGCCACCGATTAAACCACCGTCGATATTCGGCTTTGCCAAAAGCTCTGCTGCATTTCCTGCGTTCATACTGCCACCGTATTGAATACGGATAGCCTCGGAAACATCGCTTCCATAAAGGCCTTTTACGGTTTCACGGATAATTCCGCATACTTCTTCAGCTTGGTCTGCGGTAGCAGTCTTACCTGTACCGATTGCCCATACAGGCTCATATGCGATAACGCACTTCTTTGCATCCTCTGCAGAAATACCGAGGAATGCAACCTTTGTCTGACGGCGTACTGTATCATCTGTAATACCCTGTTCACGCTCTGTCAAGCTCTCACCTACACAGATGATAGGGATAAGGCCGGCACTAAGTGCCGTCTTTGTGCGGAGGTTTACGGTTTCGTCTGTTTCACCGAAATACTGTCTTCTCTCGCTATGACCGATAATAACATACTTTACACCGATTTCCGTAAGCATATTTCCTGCAAGCTCACCTGTGTATGCTCCGCTTTCCTTAAAGTGAACATTCTGTGCACCAACTTCGATATTACTGCCCTTTAAGGCTTCAACAACACCCGGAATACAAACTGCGGTAGGACATACAACTACATCACATACTGCACCCTGTACCTTTGACTTCATTTCCTCTACCAAAGCAACTGCCTCAGCCGGAGTTTTATTCATCTTCCAATTTCCTGCGATAATCTTCTTTCTCATTTATATCAATCCTTTCTGTTCTTATTTATCATTAAGTGCCACAACACCCGGAAGATCCTTACCCTCTAAGAATTCAAGAGAAGCGCCACCGCCTGTTGAAATATGGCTCATCTTGTCGCCAAGGCCTGCCTGATTTACTGCCGCAACACTGTCGCCGCCACCGATAATTGTGGTTGCATCAAGCTCTGCAAGCATCTGAGCGATTGCGTTTGTACCCTTTGCAAAGTTAGGCATCTCAAACACGCCCATAGGGCCGTTCCAAACAACTGTCTTTGCGTCCTTTAAAGCGTTTTTATAAAGCTCGATAGTCTTTTCGCCGATGTCAAGTCCCTGCCATCCTGCTTCTATCTCGCCACGGCCAACTGTCTTGCTCTCTGCATCATTATCAAATGCCTTTGCTACAACAGTATCAACAGGGATTAAAAGCTTAACGCCCTTTTCCTCTGCCTTTGCCATCATTTCCTTTGCATAATCAAGGTAATCTGCCTCTAAGAGAGAGTCGCCGACTTCCTCACCCAAAGCGTTCATAAATGTATATGCCATACCGCCACCGATGATAAGGGTATCAACCTTCTCTAAAAGATTATTGATAACAGAAATCTTTGAAGATACCTTAGAGCCGCCGAGAACTGCAACCAAAGGTCTTACAGGATTGTTTACTGCATTGCCCAGGTACTCAATTTCCTTATTGATAAGGTAGCCACCAACTGCGTCCTTGATATACTTTGTAACGCCAACATTCGAGCAGTGTGCTCTGTGCGCTGTACCAAATGCGTCATTTACAAAAATGTCGGCAAGTGATGCAAGCTCTTCACTGAATGCGTCAACGTTCTTTGTTTCTTCTGCTCTGTATCTTGTATTCTGAAGGAGTACAACATCGCCGTCCTTCATATCAGCTACTGCAGCCTTTGCCTTTTCGCCTACAACATTATTATCATCTGCAAAAACAACTTCCTTGCCTAAATGCTTTGACAAGCTCTCTGCAACAGGCGCAAGCGAAAGCTCCGGAACAGGCTCACCCTTAGGCTTGCCCATATGTGAGCAAAGGATAACCTTTGCACCGTCGGCAATAAGCTTCTTAATTGTGGGAAGGGCGCCGATAATTCTTGTTTCATCTGTAATTTTTCCGTCCTTAATCGGAACGTTAAAGTCACAACGCACCAATACCCTCTTACCTTTTGTCTGAATGTCATCAACTGTCTTTTTGTTCATACAAAAATACCTCCAAAAATATATTTTAATTATAATTATCAAAGTAATCTCATCCACTGCTAATTTTACCCTAATTCTTCAAATTTATCAAGCATTTTCCTCATATATTTTATTAAAATTTTTGCCCATATTAAAGAGCGTATTTGTGAAATTTTTGTCATTTTTAATAATTTGACAAGATTTTCAAAGCGTGCTAAAATATTTAGAGAAAGGATGATATACTTGAAGAAAACACTTTCCACCAAAAATTTGGTACTTACTGCTCTTCTTATCGCAATAGGAATTTTAATACCAATGGTTTTTGTCGGCCCGCCTTTTAAGATTGTAGTTGGCCCGTACAGCGCTACACTTATGGCACATGTGCCGGTCTTTATCGCAATGTTTATCTCGCCTGCAACTGCTGTTCTTACTGCGGTCGGCACTACGCTAGGTTTTTTCTTTACCGCTCCTTTGGTCGTTGCCACTCGTGCGGCAACACATCTTATATTTGCTTTGCTTGGAGCATATATGATAAAAAAGAGGTGGAACGCAATTTTCGTTTGCCTGCTGACAGGTATTCTGCACAGCGTTTTTGAAAGCCTTGTTGTATGGGTATTCTTCTCTGTCGGACTGTCTGCACCTGCCACCGGATACTCTGTCCCGGCTATGATATACATAACTGCAATCGGAACATTTCTTCACCACATTGCAGACTTTGTGATTGCATATATCGTAGGTATTGCCCTTCATAAAGCGAAAGCAATACCACAGCTCCCAAAAATTTGGTAAAAAAACAAAAGCAATACGCCATACAGGCATTTATTTGTCTATATGGCGTATTTTATTACTATAAAGTTTTCCTGCATAACAATCATTGTAATAAAAAGCATTTTACCTTGGTATACTACTTTTAAAGAGGGGGCTAATAAAATGTTTTTTAAAAGCAATAAGGTGTATACCGGTTACATTTATGCACCGGCAAGCGGAATATGTATACCTATATCACAGGTACCGGACCCTGTGTTTTCAGAAAAAGTATTAGGTGAAGGTGCCGCAATCATATTAACCGACGGACATATCTTATCTCCCGTAGACGGCATAGTTTCAGAGCTTTCTTTATCAAAACATATGTGCGAGATTGTCGCAAATGACGGTGCAAAAATTCTTATACACATCGGTATAGATACCGTAAATCTTGCAGGTGAAGGCTTTAATCCAAAAGTTAAAAAAAAGGACACCATAAAGGTGGGTACGCCCTTGATTACCGCAGACCTTGAACTGCTTAACGAAAAGGGATACGACCTTCACACCCCTGTGATTATAACAAATATAAATCGTATAAAAAGCCTTAAAGTAAACGAGGGGCCTGTAAAGCAAGGTGAACCGATTATAACATATACATTTTACTAAGCCTAAGCATAAAAAATGCACTCGCATAGCGAGTGCATTTTATTTAGCCTAAATTATTCGTTTTCATCAAGGAATTTAATGAGCTGGTTCTTAATCGCAATCATACCGCTTGGTGTCGGATGTCCGTTAAGTTTGTCCATATATGAAAGCCACAAAACTTTAATGCCGTAATAATCACAAATGGTCCGGATAGACTCATCAAATTCAGCGCCAAGCTTCTCGTTTGCCATAAAGATAATCCTGGCTTTCGGATGCTCTGCCTTTGCAGTCTTAAGCACATAAGAGAGTGCCGGACGGAAGGTTTCAAAATCCTTTTCTACAAAATCATCATACTTATATTCGCCTAAACCAACAGCTGCCCAAGAATCATTTGTACCACCTTCAATAATGAGAAGGTCAGGGTCACCAACATCGCTGATTCTCTTTACAAAGCTGATATTCTTTGTATCAGTAGTTCCGGGGTCATAACCGTCATAGCATACAGTCGAACCTGAGATTGAGTTATTTGCATCAAGTGTTGCGTCGCACTCATTTGCAAACAATCCCCACCAAGTCATATCTACGCTTGTTACAGCACTGCTTCCAATCGGATAATATGAAAGGTTGGTTGACGGATGTAAGTAGCCCTTAAATGTTGAGTAAGAGTCACCCAAAATAGAGTATGTGATAGGCTCAACCACTTTATTAAGCTTTAAGTCAATCGGCATATCCATAATCGGTGCCGCATCGGAATAATCCCAAACATACGCCCTGACACTGTCGGCAGTGCCTGCGTTTTCAATAGTGAACTGACTGCAACTGTTATCCTTGTCATAATCGAAAATATCTACGCCGAGCATAAGTCCGTCTTTATATGCAGCAATCAAAATCTTAGGGTCTTTGTAATTTTCCGGGTCATCAAGTTTAAAGTTGAATGTACCCTTTACCTTATTGCTCTTTGTATAAACATTATAGCTACCCTTTGCTTCAACAAGTCTTTCAACCTTAACATTTGACAAATAAAGTGCCTTCGGATACGGCTTATCAAGGGATTCCTGCTGAACGCTGAAGTTTAACTGATTTATGCTCTTGTTAAGCTCGGTAACCTCATATTCAAGCACAAATTCCGTCCACTTATTGGCGGTCATTGTCTTGTTGATTGTAACATCCGGAATATCACCGTTGCCATTATATCCTACATCTTCAAGAGCAGCCCACGGGCGATTTGCCCACATTCTGACATTAAACGGTGTAGTCTGGTCTTCAAGTAATACTTGTTCGCTTCCGCTTGTCCAATTGTTCATTACATCCTTTGCATATACCCAAGCGGTAATCCTTATCTTTTCACCAATATTTACCGGCTTATTTAAGAAAAGCGGTTCAAGAGTAGGACCTGATGCGGTATTAACGAGATTTCCGGGCCACTTTGTCCAGCCAAGGTCTGCAAACAAAACATTGGTTCCCATCTCTGCCGGTGCGCCCGTTGTAGAAATGCCAAGGCTTGACGGTGTAGAAAGTGCACAATAGTTACCCGGATACCAAGCTTGACCATCAAATGCCGCTCCGCCACCTACAACATTTAAATTAACTGTTATGCCATCTATTATCTTGCTCGACTTAAATGTTTTGGAAGTTCCCATAGCAGGAGTTTGAGAAGTCTGAGCAAATCCGTCCATATTTGTGGATAATAATGTCTCCCATTTCTCACCTTCGCCCTCGGCACTTACATATAGCATCGGAAATGCTCCGATTAAAAATGTGCAAGACACCAAAACAGATAAAACTTTCTTGACAACCTTTTTCATTTTACATCACCTTTCACGAATATTTTTAAATTCAAATACCATCACTTGTTGATTATATAATACAATCCGATTTTTGTCAATAAAATATTCGCTTACGCCACATCGGCATTTGAAGCATAAATGTACGCCCTCTCCTGCTCCGCTCTCATCCGTTCGACCTCGATTATTCGTTTGGCATATTCCTTCCGTCTTTCCTTTTTTGCCTCCTTATAACCCCAAAATATGATTGACAATACTAAAATAGGTGCAAGTAACATAATATTCTCCTTTCCGCCCACGGCTTATCTTTAAGTATATTATAGTCAATTCACTATCCCATAAAAAGGACAGTGAATTTGTGCTTAATTTAAGTATTTACTTTTTTGGCATCTGTGATATAATTAGATTGGTGGTTTTATGAAAAGGAAATTTATAATCTGTGTGATGTGCCTTTTTATGGCAGGACTTTTTTGGGCAGGCGCAAGTGCAGAGGAAAGTGAAAATTACATAGTATATTTAAAGCCGACACTTAAATTGCAAAGTGCATCAAAAACACAGAGGCAGGATTATTGTGTTGTAAATAAGGAAAAGCTTGATAGGCTGATTTCCGAAAACAAGGTATCATATTATGAACCTGATTTAGAAATAAAGCTTTTTGACGATTTCGAGGGTGGCGAAGCCACGGGAAAATGGAATTTAGACTGCATAAACATTTCCAAGGCGTGGAATATAGGTTGTTTTGGGAATGATATACGAGTCGGTGTGATTGATACCGGTGCGACACACTCTGATTTGGAACAGAATCTGCTTATTAAAGAAGGCGAAAAATATTTAGCTCACAACTATATAAACGGCAGTACGGACACAACAGATAATGTCGGTCACGGTACTTATGTTTCGGGAATCATTGCGGCAGAGGCAAATAATGAATATATCACAGGTATTGCAAACAGGGCAAAAATCATACCACTTAAATGCTTTGACAAAAACGCTTCAACAAAAGTTTCAATGATAGCTGATGCCATTTATGATGCGGTTGATGTTTGTAAATGCGATGTAATAAATTTAAGCTTCGGTATGGCGGAAAGCTCAACAAGTAAAACCCTACGGCTTTCTGTAGAACATGCCATAAACAACGGATGTATCGTAGTTGCAT
The DNA here is from genome assembly GCA_045617225.1 of Clostridia bacterium. Lineage (GTDB taxonomy): Bacteria > Bacillota > Clostridia > Monoglobales > Monoglobaceae > JAZLIC01. The sequence continues at coordinate 8,392 of JAZLIC010000024.1, read as the reverse complement.
CGGCAGGTAATGACGGAGATTCAAAAATCTACTATCCGGCAAAGTATGACGGCGTTATAGGCGTCGGCTCAATAGACGAGCAGAAACAACTATCGTATTTTTCACAAAGGAACGAAACGGTTGACTTTGTTGCACCCGGAAGTCGTATAGAAAGCCTTGTCACGGCAAAGTTTAAAGACACCTCCGGCACATCGTTTTCCGCACCGCACATATCGGCGCTTGCAGCCATTGCAAAGTGTATTGATAAGGATATTACGCCAAAAGGGTTTGAAGATATTTTAAAAGAAACCGCAACCGACTTAGGCGATGAGGGATACGATACCTCATTTGGCTACGGCCTTGTGAACGCAGAAGCAATGGTCGATAAAATGCTTGAAAATACCGAGTATTTTATATCGCCTATCGCGGTAAACAAAGATAATACACAGGTCAGAATTTACAACAACAGCAAAACGGATTTGTCGGCAGTTGGCATTGTGGCGGAATATGAAGACGATATATTCAGGTTCTTAAACCTTGAAGCAATAAATTTGCCGTCAAACGGAGCAATAACACTCTCCGGCAGCAACAAAGGGATGGTGCGCTTTATGCTTTGGCAAAGCCTTAAATCAGCAAATCCTCTCTCCGACTACCGTGAATTTTTAAATTCTGCGGAAAAAAGTGCAGAATAATGCTCAAAAAATGGCTGTCTGAAACAATAGTTTTTAGACAGCCTCTTTCTTTTCTTATCATTCAGAATACAAGTACTTTTTTATTATCGCTGCAAGCTCATTTCTATTTGAAAGGCCGCACTCGCCAAGTATTCTTTTTATGCGATATTTTACACCGCCTTCGGTCAAAAAACACTCTTTGCCGATTTCCTCGGTTGTTTGCCCGTCTGCCAACAATTTCAGTATAAGCTCATCTGTATCACTGCACATATTCAATATCTGTTCTGCAATAAGCATCTCTCGCATTTCCTCATCACTGTAAAACTCATGTTCGCTTTCAAAATCCGTAAGCATTATAGGGACACTTTTCTCGGTGCTTTCCACCGCATCATTCCATTTTACAGAAACAGTAATCTGTGACATATATGGGTGAGCTTTTAGCTTTTCCCAAATAAATACTGCCGCCTTGCCATACTCCTTAAAATTCATATTTACAGATGTTATCCTATCCCTGTAATAAGCGGACAATCCGGTTTGGGCACAGCTGAGTATCTTTATATTTTTAAGCGCCGACGGTACATTCTTCTGCATATTGCGGACAAGAGAAACTGCGGCAAAATCATTTGCACATATCACTGCATCAAAATTCATATATTCTTTTAAAAAATCATTAAAACAATTTTCAAGTGAACCGTTGTTTTTGAACATCTCCATTTTTTCAAAGGCTTCATCCTTAAACGCAAAAAGTCCATCGGCTCTGCCTATATCCGAAATAGAGTTTGCATTTACTCCGTAAAGTGCCACTCTTGTTTTTCCTGCCTCTTTAAGCTCATTTACAAGGTATCGCATGGAACCGTTTATATCGGAACAAACACAACTGTACTCACAACCCGTAATGGGTTTTGATTGATTGCATATAAGTATCGGCTTTATTTCTTCCGCATTAAGCTTTAAGATTACGCTTTTTATCCAATTATAATCGGAGGCAATTATAAAAACGCCGTCCGTTTTCTCTATACTGTCAAAGACCTCACTGAACGGAATTCGTTTCTGCCTTAATCTGTCCGTCAGGCTTTTTAAAAGCTCCTTGCCCCATATACTGTGTGCATATGCCGGCTCCGATAAAATAGAAATCATACTATCACCCTCTTTATTATAACATCTTTATTATACCATTGTCACCTTCTTTTTCAACAGAGTTTTTTGCATTTTTACTCATTACTTTCTATCTGGCAAGCCTTAGCTTTTACTACTATAATCAAGATATATCCAATAAATCGGAGGAATAAATTATGTCAACTGTAAAATGCGGAAAAAGGAATACCATCATACCTACGTACATTCCCAAAGCAGCGCACGAACTGCCTATGTTCTTTGAGAACAAGCCATATCAGGGAGCTTCGGGCAGAGTATATCCCATACCATATTGTGACGGAATTTCAGATAAAAAAACCGATGTGGAGTATGAAATCTATACACTTGAAAATGAATATATAAAAACACAGGTTGTTCCGTCGCTCGGCGGCAAAATTCTGCGTGGACTTGACAAGGTCGCAAATTATGATTTCATATACTACAACGAGGTTGTAAAGCCGGCTCTTGTAGGTCTTGCCGGGCCGTGGATTTCCGGCGGAATTGAATTTAATTGGCCGCAGCATCACAGACCGACAACCTTCATGCCGCTTGAAGCCGCAGAAGAAGATAATACAGACGGCAAGACTGTTTGGGTAGGTGAGGTTGAGCCGTTTGGCAGAATGAAGGGTATGGCAGGTATAACCGTTGATGAAGGCAGAAGCTATATAAAGGCAAAGGTGCGTATTTATAACAGAACTGCTTTGCCGCAGGTTTTTATGTGGTGGGCAAATCTCGCCGTGCCTGTAAATGATGCATACAGGACCGTTTTCCCTCCTGACTGTGAGTGGGTGAATGACCATGACCGCCGTGCAGTTTTAGAATGGCCAATCGCAAAAGGAGTATATAAAACCGCTCGTCCATACGACTTCGGAGGCGGAACAGACTTATCACACTACGATGCAGTTAAGGTGCCATCTTCCTACCTCATTTCACAAGGACAATCGGATATGAATTTTATCTCGGGATATGATACCGCTAAAAACTGCGGCATTGCAACGGTTGCAAACCATCATATTTCGCCCGGAAAAAAGATGTGGCATTGGGGCAAAGGCGATTTTGGTGAGATGTGGTGTTCAAACCTGACCGACAAAAACGGTCCGTATATCGAACTGATGACCGGTGTATATACCGATAATCAGCCTGACTTCACTTGGATAGCACCATACGAAACGAAAGAGTTTGAGCAATATTGGTACCCTATCCGTGAAATCGGTGAGATAAAGAATGCAACCATTGATGCGGCAATCAATGTAGAAAAGAGAGATGGCGGAATTTATTTTGGATTTAATGTAACCGGCAAATTTGACAACTGTAAGATAACGGTTACCGATGCAGGCAAAGAGATTTACTCCGAGGTTGCCGATATGTCGCCCGAAAAGGTATATCAGAAAAATCTAAATACGCCTATATCCGATATACACAATATTAAAGTTTCACTTTTTGACCGAAACGGCAAGGAGCTTATATCCTACACACCCTACAAGCGTGGGCAAAAACAACCGATTAAAGTAAGAACGCCTGTTAAACGCCCAAAGGAATATAAGACAGTTGAAGAACTTTATATAAACGGTTTTCATTTAGAACAGTATAAGCAACATAACTATAAGGCGGAGGATTACTATCTTGAAGGTCTGCGCCGTGACGAAGGCGACATCAGATGCAATACATCAATGGCAAGACTGTCACTAAAAGACGGTAAATTTACCGATTGTGTTAAATATTGCGGCAAAGCAATAGAGCGCCTTTGCGACAGAAACGAACACCCTGCCGATACAGAAGCGTTTTATCTTAAAGGTATCGCTCTTGAATATTTGGGTAAATACGATGAGGCATACGATATTCTCTACCGTGCGGCGTGGAATTACCAACATCGCAGTGCGGCGCTCTTTGAACTTGCCTGTATAGATTGCAGAAAGGGTGAGTTTGCAGAAGCGCTTAAAAAGCTTGACGAGTCAATCGGCCTGAACAGCGGTCATACCAAGGCACAAAATTTAACGACTGCCATTAAGCGAAAATCAGGCGACAAAAATGCAAAAACGGACGCATTTGATGCTATCTGCAATGACAAACTTGATTTATTTGCGATTATAGAGTATTCGCACTTTGAAGATATGAGTAAAAAAATAGCGGAATTCGCATTAAAGCCGGAAAACCTCCTTGATGTTGCACGGGACTATATGAAGGCAGGATTATATGATGATGCACTTTATGCCCTCTCATTTGCCGATGAAGGCTCGCCTCTCATAAATTATTACAAAGCGTATATTACAAAAGATATATCCTATATAGAAAAAGCGGAAAGCTCTGAAATGGGATACTGCTTTCCGTCAAGTCTTAATGATATAGAGGTGCTTAAATATGCGATACAAAATAATTGTAACGCCGCCAACGCAAATTATTATTTAGGTTGCCTTTTCTATGACCGCTTTCGATTTTTTGAAGCGGCAGAGTGCTTTGAAAATTCTGTCCGCATAAATCCAGAGCATGGCAGGGCATGGCGTAATTTATCGCTTTATTCCTTTGACAAAGCAGATGACGGCAAAAAAGCACTTTATTGTATGGAAAAAGCGCTTAAATATCGTCCAAACGACGCAAGACTTCTGCTTGAATATGAACAACTTTTAAAGAATACAAATGCAAATATTACAAAAAGGCTTGATGTTTATGATAAATACGCGCACCTTTTAAAGGAACGTGACGACTGCTACCTTGACAAGCTTACACTTCTTTCGCAGCTTGGCAGATATGAAGAAGCAATCGCTATGGCTAAAAGCAAACACTTTCATATATACGAAGGCGGCGAAGGAAAGCTCACCAAGCAACACGCATGGATGCATGTTCTTTACGGCAACGAATTAGTGATAAAGGGTGAAAAAGAAAAGGCAAAGGAAATATACAAAAACGGTATAGATATGCCAAAATCCTACGGAGAAGCAAAGACATTCTTTAATCAGGAGGCACATATCTACTACTTTTTAAGTAAACTTTTAGTCGGAAAGGAGCGCATCTTTGCACTTGAAAAAGCCGCCGAATACAAAGCGGCGGTTTCGGAAATTTCATTATTCAGGGCGCTTGCCCTTGAAGAACTCGGTAAATTCGATGACGCCAAAAACACCCTTGAAGAAATGCTCTCTACTGCGCAAAACTTACTTGACAATAAAGATATGAGGACTTATTATGGAGTTGGCTCCCCAAGTCCTATGCCATTTGAGCTTGACGCAGAAAAGCAAAACCTGCTTTCCGGCTATATTTTAAAGGCTTTTGCATTATATGGTATGAATGACTATACAGGCGCCGATGAGTGTATTTTAAGAGCCACTGCGATTGACCCGTACGATTTCAGAATACACATATATAATAAGATTAAGGAAATTATCGCCAAGGAGTACAAGAAATGATTACAAAATCAAGCTTTCCCAATATAATAATCAAAAAGGGTGCAGGGAATTGCGAAATTCCATGCAGAATAAAGACTGACAATAGCGACGAACACGAGGCTGTGGCAGTGCTTGAAATTCCTCAATCCAAAAGCGGCAAGCGTTGGCAGGATAATGATTTTCTTATCATTGATTGTATGGCGGATATGAACTCGACACTCACTATGGAGGCACTTTTTTATACCGAAGACGAACTACGCTTTAACATACACAATACTTTAATCGGCGGCAGACGCATAAAATGTTGCTTTGAGCTTAAATACCTCGACTCCTCAAGGGCGTTTCCACGCAACCTCCCGGGGCATCTTAAAAGTATGGCGGCAGGCAAGCCTGTTTCCGTTGACGAAATCGACAGGGTAGAAATTAAGGTTTTCAACGCACCTGAGTTTAATGACTTCTATATATATGGGATAAGTGTAACCGATACATTACCTGACTTAAAGGTTACAGGCGAGCCGCTTGTTGATAAATTGGGACAGAATAATTCCGCTTCCTGGAAGTGGAAAACAGAGAGTCAAGAAGAACTTATCAAATTTCTTCATGCTGAATACGAATGGTCAAAGACACACAACCGTTATTTGCGTGACGACTATGACAAATACGGCGGTTGGACGGGGTTAAAGTTTGAAAAACGAGGCCATTTTTATCGCCACCACGACGGCAAGCGTTGGTGGCTTGTTGACCCTGAGGGAAATGCGTTTTTCAGTAATGGTATCTGCTATGCCTCCCGGACAGGGATATATGGAATTGTTGACGCCTTAGAGGAGTTATTTGAAGAATTGCCGAACATTTCTGACCCTGCCTTTCTGTCTGCGTGGACGACTGCGGATAAAATACCTGAATTCGTTAAGCGGAACGGCACAAATGTTGCCAAGTCAAAGAGAGTTTATAACTTTGCCCGTGCTAATATGATACGTGCCTTCGGCAAGGATAAATGGTGGGAGGCATGGGTTTCCATCAATCGTGCAAGGGTTAAAACTTGGGGATTTAACACAATAGGCGTTGGGGTTAACACATACACTGATGAAGATACCGTGGCATATCTTAAAGCCGCCGAAATTCCGTATTGCATAACCCTTAAAGACTTCCCCAAGACCGAAAAGCTTTTATACCGTGATTTCCCTGATGTTTTCGGCGAGGAATACCGCACGCTTTGCGAAAAATTCAGCAGGCAGTTAGAACCGTTTTGCAATGATGAGTATTTTATAGGATATTTTATCAACAACGAGCCGGAGTGGATGTTCCAAAGTGATATAAATATTGCGGAGCAAACTCTTACGATGAGCGAAACTACCGCCTCCAAAATCAAGCTCCAAAATATCTTAAAGGGAAAATACAACTCTATCACTGCCTTAAATAAGGTGTGGAATACGCACTTTGAAAGCTTTGAGAAAATAACTTTAACCGGCGATATTTTAAGCCGTGATGCTTTTTCCGATTTAAATTTTCTTAATGATATTTTGATTGATGCCTACTCCAAAATCCCGAGCGAATGTCTGCGCAAAGTCGCGCCGAATGCACTTAACCTCGGCTTGCGATATTCAACATTCAGGAATAAAAAGTATGTTGCCAACAACTCTTTTGACGCATTATCATTTAATCATTATTCAAGAAATCCCAAGGAAGCCTTTGAATCGGCACGTGATACCTTTGATATGCCATTTATGGTAGGCGAATGGCATATCGGTGCGGCAGAGAGCGGACTTATGTCAGGAGCTTTGGTGAACGCCACAACCCAAAATGAGCGCGGCAAAGCCTGTGCTGAATATCTGCGCTGTGCGTTTATCAACTCAAATTGCGTCGGCGTCCACTACTTTGAGCTAAATGACCAACCTCTTTTGGGAAGATTTGACGGCGAAAATATGCAAGTGGGACTTATTGATGTCTGCAATCGCCCATACGCAGACTGTATAAAACACATAATAAGTATGAACTATGATATGTACGAAATCCTATCCCAAAAAATTGTCCCCAAAAAAATCGAATGGAAATACCATTACAGATACTGATGTTATAAATGAAAAAGTCCTTTTGTAGATTTACAAAAGGACTTTTTGCTTACAAAAATAAGAAATTGCATTCATTTTTTATTTGAGTATATTTATTATACTTTTGCTTTGTTTTTCAGCATATTTCATTGTTTGGTATGCTCCGCCGGAGGTGGTTTCTACATAGAAGATAACCAAATCCGACCTGTCAACCATATATTTGTTCCTGATCTGTATTGCAGATTTCGGATGAGCTTTACAGGATTCATAACATACTTCAATTTCGTCATAGTATTCTTCAAAATTTTCTTGGTTATTGGAATACTCGGCTTTGGGGTAGGGCATAACCCATATTAGCGAACTATTGCAATCGCAAACATCTCTTTTTACTCTTTTAATCGTTGACGATACTATTTGGTCAAAATCTCCGTCACGACCGACAAGAAAATCAACATATTCATGCTCACGGATAAGTTTTCTAATAATTTCTTCAAGTTTATCTTCAATTTTATAAAAATTGTCAATATATCTGTGTCCAAAGAAGGACACTGTATAGATTTCCATACTATCATCTTCTTTTCCGCATAATTATATTAGCATTATACAACAAATAATTGTTATATACAAACAAATAATTCTTATTTACATAAATATTGATTATAGAACAGAATAATATAATTATGTATAATTACGCAGAGGGTGGGGTTTGTATGAAGATGAAAAATTTTGATATTTGGCTTGGTATTGGATTAAATATCTTGCATTATAGAAAAGAACAGGGAATGACACAAATGCAACTTGCAGAAAAGAGTAATATTTCAATGACATATATGCAAAAGATAGAAACAGCCGCCTGTTCTTGCACACTTGATACCCTGATAGATATTGCAGAGGCATTAGATATTCCGCTGAAAAAATTATTTGAATTCAGAGATTAAAATAACGAATCTGTTTATTATCAGATTCGTTATTTTTTGACCTTAAAAGCATAGTATAAAAAATAGACAGGTTTCAATAGAAATCTGTCTATTTTTGGTGCGGATAACAGGACTTGAACCTGCATGAAATTGCTTTCACATGGACCTGAACCATGCGCGTCTGCCAATTCCGCCATATCCGCAAATATATAATAATGCAAAATGCTAAATGCAGAATGCAGAATGCAGAATTATTTATTTGAGTT
>JAZLIC010000023.1:0-7378 GCA_045617225.1 Clostridia bacterium | reverse complement strand
GGCGGTTGTGATTTAGAAACCGCCGTTGATATAATAAAGCAGGAAAGCAGAAGATACGCAAAAAGACAACTGACATGGTTCAGGCGTAACGAAAAAATAGAGTGGATATAAAAAGAGGTGGTTTAAAAACTGCCTCTTTTTTGTGGCAAAATCGGAATATTTTACCTGAATCGACATCAAATACAATCCCAATATTACGCACAGATTACAAAATGTCTACAAGTTGTTTGAGAGTGTTTACAGCGGTACATATTCTGTTATAATAAAGGTACATTAGTTTCGGATATGGAGGTAGTGTAATGGCGAAAGCTACTGATGCTAAAAAAAGAATATCCGAAAGACGAAAAACCCGTGAAAAAAGAAAAGGGCGTTATAAGGTTTACAAAATAGTTTTTGCTCTTATCGGCATATATTTTATAAGTTTGTTGATTCGTGGAATGGGAAGCGACATAACCACATATATCGCCCGAATGGGTGCTATTGAAGAGGCAAAGACAACAGAGGGATACATCTTTCGGGACCAAACAGTTTTGAATGCTCCGAGTGACGGCATCTTTTACAGTGAAGTGCCGGAATGCACCCGTGTAAAAGAAGGAGAAACTGTTGCATATATTTATCAAGGCGAAGTTACACCTGCGGATATAGAGGAAATCCGCGACCTTAGAACACAGATTAAGAGCATTGAAGACGGCGCAGATAAAAAAGTGTATGTAAGCACAGAAATTTGGGCAGAACAAAAGATTTCAAAAATTGTAAGGCAACTTAGCGAACAACGCTCTCAGCCGGATTTACAAAAGGTCGCTTCTCTTAAAGATGAGCTTGACTTGATGATTGATAAAAAGCGTGCGATTATGGGTGAACGCCCGTCAGATGAGGAAGTGTTAAACAACCTTAAAAATCGACTCGCAGAGCTTGAAGGCGGGATTGAAGGCGGAAAGACTGCACTTGTTGCACCTTTTGGCGGCGTATACAGTTCAAAGCTTGACGGCTTTGAGGACAAGCTTGGATTAGATGCAGTCGATAAGCTCACGCCGAGTATTTTAAACGAGTATGACAAATCAGAGGCTTCCGGTACCGATGTTGTACAGAAGGATATGCCGGTATGTAAGCTTGTAAACAACTATAATTGGTGCTATGCCACAAATATTGATGAAAAGGACGCAGAGCAGTTTAAGGTTGGTCAAAATGTAGAAATGAGTTTTTACGATATGACCGATATAAGTATAGTGGGTTTGATAAAGTATATATCTGCACCTGAGGCTGGCAAGGTAACCGTGGTTGTATCCACTAACAGATATGTAGAGTCTATTTATTCTACAAGCCGTGCTTCTGCTGAAATTTTGACAGAAAGTTATAAAGGGATAAAACTGCCGACCGAATGTTTAAGAGTCTTAAATGATAAGATAGGCGTATATGTTGTCAGACTTGATACCGCACGATTTGTACCTGTTAATGTAATATACAAAAATGATGATTTTTGTATAGTTTCTGCGGTTGAAAGCGGTGAGTATCGTCTTAAAATATATGACGAAGTTATTGTTAAAGGTAAAAACATTGAAGAAGGCAAGGTAGTGAGATAATGTCTATCGGTGAAAATATCAAAAATGTCAGAAATAATATTGATATCTGTGCAGAACGCACAGGACGAAAAAAAAGCGATATAACACTGATTGCGGTATCTAAAACCAAACCCGTCTCTTGCATAGAAGAAGCAATGAAGGCAGGACAGACAATTTTTGGCGAGAACAAGCCTCAAGAGTTAAAGCAAAAATACGAGGCACATCCTGAGGTTTCCTGGCATTTAATCGGTCATCTTCAAAGGAATAAGGTAAAAGATGTTGTCGGTCGTGCTGAACTTATACATTCTCTTGACAGTGTTCATCTTGCCGATGAGATAGAGAAGTGTGCCAAAAAAGCAGATGTTATACAAAAAGTTTTGGTGCAGGTAAATGTTACGGGCGAAGACAGTAAGTTTGGTGTTTCGCCGAATGAGCTTTTGAGCCTTTGTGAGTATATAAGCACCCTTTCACATTTAAGACTTTTGGGGCTTATGACAATCTCACAAAAGGGTATGAGCAATGAAGAAAATAAGGCAGTATTTTCCACACTTAAAAGGCTTGCCGAAGAAATAGAAAGCAAGAACTTAAACAATGTCAGTATGAAAGAACTTTCAATGGGTATGACTCACGATATGGAAGATGCAATAGAGTGCGGCGCCACAATGGTGCGTGTAGGCACAGCCATATTTGGTGAGAGAGTATATAATTAGAATTATAATTAAACTTAAATAAATATATGGAGGATTTTAAAATGAGTTTCATGAACAAAATGTTGAATTTTGTAGGTTTTGATGCACCGGAGGATTACGAAGAAGAATATTATACTCCGGAAAACAGACTTACAGAGAGCTATGATGAAGAACCGGCATTTCAGGAAAACCTCTTTTCCAAAAAGAGCAGTCGTGTTGTAAAGCTTCATCAGTCTGCACAGATAAAGATGGTAGTTATGCAGCCTTGCTCATTTGACGAGGCACGTGATATTGCAAATCACATAAAGAACAGAAAGCCGGTTATTCTTAACTTGGAGTCTGTTGAAAAGGCAGTTGCACGCCGTATAGTTGACTTTTTAAGCGGTGCTGTATATGCTTTGGACGGAAATATACAAAAGGTTTCAAACGGTATATTTGTAATTGCACCGCTCAATGTTGATATTATGAGCGATATGGAAACAGGTGTTGAAACCTCATACCCTTGGGGCAACTAATGCAACAAGAAACAGAGGATAAGTTATGGATAGCTCGTGCCGAAGATGCGATTTCTTTGGCAGATAAGCGATATACAACCGTAAGTGTAGGCTTTTTAACACCGCATCTTAGAAACTTGATTAAGAGTGAAGTCCATAAAAACAGAGATATAGAAACTATCTTTTATGGCGGCTATGATGATGCGGAGCGGACTTTGTATGTATGCTATCCAAAAGATGCAACGCCTGTTTTATCTGAGGTTATCTCAGTAATAAAGATTTCGGGACGAATGACGGAGGAGCTTTCACACCGTGATTATTTAGGCAGCTTGATGGGCATTGGTATGAAGCGTGAAATGATAGGCGATATACTTACCGATGATGATGGCGCTTTGATTTTCGTAAAGCCTGAAATCGCAGATTATATTCTCCTTAACCTGTCTAAAATTGGACGCTTTGGAGTAAATACCGAGATAGTCAATATTGATACAATAATCGTTCCGAAAAAGGAAACGGAGGAAAAAACAGGTACGGTATCGTCACTTCGTATGGATTGTATCGTTGCATTTATCCTAAATACTTCGAGAAAAAAATCAGTTGAGTTTATAAATGCCGAAAGGGTAGAGTGTAACTTTGAAAAGGTAACATCTGTATCTTCGGTAGTAAAAGAGGGTGATTTGTTGTCAGTGCGTGGCTTTGGCAGATTTCTTGTGTCAAAGATTGGCGATCGTACCCGCAAAGACCGCATACGCATTGTTGTTGAACATTACATATAGGATTATAGGGACACTCTTTTGTGTCCCTATTTTTAAAAGGAAAAGGTGACTTTAAAATGTTATATATAATTGGAGTTCTTACGGTTATTTTAGATTTTATAACAAAGCGTATAGCGGTGATGAAATTAAAGCCGGTACGCTCCATACCGATTATCGACAGAGTATTTAATCTTACATATGTTGAAAACAGAGGCGCCGCATTCGGCATACTTCAAAATAAGCAGTGGCTGTTTATTGTTTTATCTGTTATAATACTTATATTCCTTGTCTTTATTTACAGGAATATAAAAAGGCGTACCCTATGGTTAAAGATTGGTGTTGCCTTGATTTTCGGCGGTGCGATAGGAAATTTTATTGACCGTTTATTTATAGGATATGTAGTAGATTTTTTGGATTTTTGCCTGATAAATTTTCCGGTGTTTAATGTGGCGGATATTGCAGTTTGCGTAGGTGCAGGTTTGATTTTAATACATTACCTGTTCTATGGCGATAAGGAGTCTTAAATATATGGAAGTACGCGAAATTATTGTTCCGAATGAATGTGAAAGACAACGCATAGACAAGTTTTTGTGTGATGAGTTTGATGACCTTACAAGGTCAAGAGTACAAAAGCTTATTGAAGAAGGAAATGTATCGGTAGGCGGAACACCCTTAAAGGCAAGTACCAAGGTGAAATCAGGAGATATAATCTTAGTTAATTTTCCTGAGGCAAAAGAGGTGGACGTGCTGCCTGAGGACATTCCCCTTGATATTGTATATGAAGATGAGTGTATGCTTGTGGTAAATAAGCCGCAAGGAATGGTGGTGCACCCTGCACCCGGGAATTATACCGGTACAATGGTAAATGCGCTTCTCTTTCATTGTGGTGACAGATTATCAGGGATAAACGGTGAGCTGCGTCCCGGAATACTTCATCGTATAGATAAAGATACAAGCGGACTATTGCTTGTGGCAAAGAACGATATTGCTCATCAGAGCCTTGCTAAGCAGATTGCGGCACATACCTTAGGGCGTGCCTATAAAGCTTTGGTGCATAATAATATTACATTGGATAAAGGCACAATCAACGCACCTATCGGCAGACATCCTGTGGATAGGAAAAAGATGGCTATTGTAAGCGGCGGCAGAGAAGCTGTTACGCATTATAATGTTTTAGAGCGTTTTGGCAAGTACACTTTTGTGGAGTGCGTTTTGGAAACAGGGCGTACTCATCAAATAAGGGTGCATATGTCAAAGAATGGTCACCCTATTGTAGGCGACCCCGTGTATGGTGTAAAGAAGGAGCAGTTTTCCCTCAAAGGTCAACTTTTGCACGCCTATAAAATCGGTTTTGTTCACCCAATAACAGGCGAGTATATGGAGTTTTCCGCACCTTTGCCGGATTATTTTGAAAAAATAATCAAAAACTTAAGAAATTTGTAGACAAGATGAATTAAGTTTGATACAATAAAAGCATATGTAGTTTTATATATGCTTTTTTGTTTGCAAAGGGGGAACTATGAAACATTTACTTGGACTTAAAGATACCTCAAAGGAAGAAATAAAATTTATTTTAGATGATGCGCTTAAAATGAGAGGCGTTTTAGATGGCGATTTGAAAAAATCCTCTTTGCTTAGCGGCAGAAGCGTAGTGACATTGTTTTATGAAAACAGTACAAGAACCCGTTTATCATTTGAGCTTGCTTCAAAGTATTTAGGGGCAACCGTAGCAAATATTACCGCCTCGGGAAGCAGTGTTCAAAAGGGCGAAAGCCTGATTGATACAGCTATGACCATTAACGCTATGGCGGCTGATGTAATTATAATGCGTCACAATGCTTCGGGTGCGGCAGAGCTTATTTCAAGATATACGGACGCTTCAATCATAAATGCCGGTGACGGTATGAATGAGCATCCTACACAAGCACTTTTGGATATGATGACAATTCTTGAATCAAAAGGTGATATAAAAGGTCTTAAAGTTGCAATCATAGGCGATGTAAAACATAGCCGTGTTGCAAGAAGTAATATTTACGGACTTCAAAAGATGGGCGCAGAAGTAGTCTTGGCGGGACCAAGCACTCTTATGCCTATGGAAATAGAAAAATTTGGTGTTAAGACATATACAGACGTGGATAAAGCGTTAGAGGGAGCAGATGTTGTAATGGGACTTAGGCTTCAGCTTGAAAGACAGAAGTCTGGACTCTTCCCTACGATACGTGAATATTCGCGTCTGTTTGGCGTAAATACAAAACGCCTTGCCATTGCAAAGAAGGACGCAATAATTTTGCATCCGGGACCTGTCAACAGAGGAATAGAACTCGCCTCTGATGTGGTTGATTCGAAGCATTCTTTGATAAACCGACAGGTAAGAAACGGCGTTTGCGTAAGAATGGCGGTCTTAGACAGGCTTGTGAATAAATAAGGAGGGACTGCACTTTGAAGATGATTATAAAAGGCGGCAGAGTTATAAATCCTGCCGATAATACAGATGAAGTACGAGATTTATACATAAAAGACGGTATTATTACATCAATGTTTGATATAACAGATGACACAGAGGTGATAAATGCCGAAAATTTGATTGTTGCACCGGGGCTTGTGGATTTGCATGTTCATTTTCGTGACCCGGGATATGAGTATAAAGAGGATATAGAAACAGGCAGCCGTGCGGCAGCGGCAGGCGGTGTTACCACGGTTGTGTGTATGCCGAACACAAACCCTGTTATTGACAACAAAGCGCTTGTTAAGTATGTTATAAATCGCGGAAAAGAAGTCGGACTTACAAATGTTTTGACAACAGGTTGTGTAAGTAAAGGACAAAAAAGCGAGGAGCTTTCCGAAATAGGCGAGATAAGCTCAGCCGGTGCGGTTGCAATAACCGATGACGGAAAGCCGGTTATGACCTCGTCACTTATGCGTAAGGCTCTTGAATACGCAAAGATGTTTAATATGCCCGTATTTTCACATAGCGAGGATTTAAGCTTGGTTGATGGCGGAAGTATGAACGAAGGCTTTATGTCAACATATTTGGGACTTCGAGGTATACCAAAAGCGGCAGAGAGTGTTGCGGTTGCACGAGATGTTTTAATCGCCGAGGAGGTAGGCGCAAGACTTCATATATGCCATGTGAGTACAAAAAATTCTGTCGATATTATAAGACAGGCAAAGCGGCGTGGCGTAAATGTTACATGTGAAACAGCACCGCACTATTTTTCCCTTACAGAAAAGGCGGTAGACGGCTTTAATACAAACGCAAAGATGAACCCTCCGCTCAGAGATGAAGAAGATGTTTTGGCTATAACGGAGGCCTTAAAAGATGGCACAATAGATGCTATTGCCACAGACCATGCACCTCATCACATTGACGAAAAGGAATGTGAGTTTGACATTGCTCTAAATGGCATAGTCGGACTTGAAACATCTCTTGCAGTAGGAATTACCTATCTTGTGCGAGAAAAAAAGCTTACATATACACAACTTATCGAAAAGATGAGCAAGATACCGGCGGAGATTATAAATATAAACAGAGGCACTTTAAACGATGGTGTGGTTGCCGATATTGTGATTTTTGACCCGGAAGAAAAATGGACAGTAGATAAAAATAAATTAAATTCCAGGAGCAAAAATACACCTTATGACGGTATGGAACTATATGGGGTTGTAAAGAAAACAATTCTAAACGGAAAGGTAGTGTATAAAGGTTGATAGACATACTTATTGATAAGATAATAGAAAAAAACAATCCTACCGTTGCGGGACTTGACCCAAAACTTGATTATATTCCGGAGGAAATAAAGGAAAAGGCGTTTAAAGAATACGGAGCTAACTTTAAGGGAGCGGCAAATGCAATATTTGAGTTTAATAAAATTTTGATAGAC
>JAZLIC010000022.1:0-10683 GCA_045617225.1 Clostridia bacterium | reverse complement strand
GATTGAGTTTGATATAGGTGCGGTGCATATAGGCTTTTCGTCACTCTTGGTATGTATGATGCTTGGAACGGTATTCTGTAACATCTGCCCTCTTGCAGATGATTTGATGACTGCTACCGATAAATGGACTTCGCCTGTTTTTGCACTTTTCTTTGTCATCAGCGGTGCAGAGCTTGAACTTGGCGTATTTACTGATATAGGAATTGTTATAATAGGTATTGTGTATATTATTTTCAGGTCACTCGGTAAATATATAGGTTCCTTTGTCAGTGCGAAGGCGACTGATTGTACTCCTGAAATTTGCAAGTATTTAGGTATAACGCTTCTGCCACAGGCGGGCGTTGCCCTCGGAATGTGTGCTGTTGCGGCGGCGGATTTGCCCGGCGATGGTGCCTTGATTAGAAACATTACACTTTTTGCAGTGCTTATTTATGAACTTTTGGGCCCATTATTTACCAAGATGGCACTTTCGGCAGCAGGTGAAATTACACCTATGTCAGACGAAGTGAAAAACCGTCGTAAATCAAAACTTGAAGCGGTGGGAAAAGAAAAATAAATTTATCTATTCTTATTTGCCGAAGGAGGTGGTGAAATGATTACCGTTGCTACGCCAACTTATAACCGTGCAAGAACTTTGCATCGTGTTTTTGAAAGTCTTGTAAAACAGGAGTATAAAGACTTTGAGTGGATTGTTGTAGATGATGGCTCTACAGATAACACAGAGGAAGTAATAGAAGGCTTTAACGCATCAGAGCATAGCTTCCCTATTATATATGTTCGGCAAGAAAAGTCAGGTAAGCATTTTGCCGTAAACAAAGCGGTAGAACTTGCAAGTGGCGAAATGTTTGTTACCGTAGATTCTGATGACGCATTTACTCCAAATGCCTTTAAGTTTATGCACGATACATGGGAAAGCTTACCGGAGGAGATGCGCAAAGAACTTAAAGGAATTGCAGTAAGACGGTGCCCTCCTGATAATTTTGATAAAATTTTAGGCGAGCCATTACCGATTGGCAAAGATGGCTATATCAAAAGTGATGACGAGGAGATGCATTTTAAGTATAAGTTTAAAAGTGGCTTCGGCGGTATGACACGCACAGAAGTTATGCGTGAGTTTCCATTCCCTGAGGAACGTGGTATAAACTACTTCCCGGAAGGTATAATCTGGGGCAGAATGGGCAGAAAGTATAAGACTTTATACTTTGATGTGCCGCTTGAAGTTCGTTATGATAACGAGGGCGACCAGATGACGTCGTCTGTTCGTTATAAGGAAAGAATATTCCTTCGCAAATATATCTTTGAGGAACTTGTGCCGCTTGGATATTTCAAATATGCTCCGAAATACTTTGTGAAGCAAGCTGTTGCTCTGTGGCGAGACGGCTTGTTGTGCGGCCTTTCTTCAAAAGAAATTTTAAAAATTCCAAAGACTGTGCTTGGTAAGCTTTTAGCGATTATCGGCTATCCTGCCGGCAAGGTCCTTTATATGAAAGAAAAAAGTAATAAAAAAGACTGAGCGAATTATCGCTCAGTCTTTTTGGTATCATATTAAATATTGCAACCTTCACCTGCTTTTGCTTTTTCAAAGTCCTCTTCAATTTCTTTTGAAGGAGGAGCAGTGATAAGTGATACAACAACTATGCAGATAGCAGAGAAGATAAATGCAGGTAAAAGTTCGTATATTGCAAAAGCACCGCCGAGCTTGCTTATAACAAGCTTCCAAATAAATACCATAGCCGCACCGCCAACCATACCTGCGATTGCGCCGGCTTGATTTGTACGCTTCCAGAAAAGCGAGAAGAGCATAAGCGGTCCGAATGTTGCACCAAAGCCTGCCCAAGCAAATGATACGATTGTGAAGATAATACTGTTTTCATCAAGGGCAATAAATGCCGCAATAATTGCGATAGCTAAAAGAGCTAATCTTGACATAGTCATAACCTGTTTATCGGTTGCATTCTTCTTTGCGATACCCTGATAGATATTCTTTGCAAATGCAGAAGCCGCAATAAGAAGGTAAGAGTCGGAAGAACTGATTGTTGCCGCTAAAATACCTGCCATAACAAATCCTGCAATAATAGGTGGTAAGTAACTTGTGGAAAGTGTAATAAAGATACTTTCCGAAGCGGATTTTGTAAGAAGTGCAGTCGGGAACAACTGTCTGCCCATAATACCGATAAATACTGCAACTGCAAGTGATATAAGAACCCAAATCATAGCAATCTGTCTTGACATTTTAAGCTCGGATTCCTTGCGGATTGCCATAAATCTTAAAAGTACCTGCGGCATACCAAAGTATCCAAGACCCCAAGCCATCATAGAGAAAACTGTAAGAAGTCCGTAAGGTGCGGCAGCACCAAACTTTGGTGCATTGCCTACTACTTGTTGTACGCCTTCTTCGTCAATTACAGGTGTTGCAATATTAAAGAATTCCAAAAATCCCGGAATGTTCTTCGCATTTTCAACAATCTGTGAAAATCCGCCCGCCTTAACCACGCCTATTGTAACGATAGAAACGAGGGCAATAAACATAACAATTCCCTGCATAAAGTCAGAAGCGCTTTCTGCCAAAAATCCGCCCAGGATAGTGTATACCAAAACAAAAACAGCACCTACTATCATCATTGAAACATATGGCATACCAAAGAGTGTTGCAAAAAGCTTACCACAGGTTACGAAGCAGCTTGAAGCATATACGGTAAAGAAAATTAAGATAAACAAAGCTGCAAGCGTGCAGATAATCTTCTTTTTCTCACGGAATCTGTTTGAGAAGAATTCCGGCAATGTGATAGAGTTATCTGCCACGATACTGTAACGGCGAAGTCGTTTTGAAACGATAAGCCAGTTTAAGTATGTACCTACTGCAAGACCGATTGCTGTCCAGGCGGCATCGGCAAGGCCGCACCAATATGCAACACCGGGAAGACCCATCAAGAGCCAACCGCTCATATCTGATGCCTCTGCACTCATTGCAGTAACCCACGGTCCTAAAGAACGACCGCCGAGAAAGTAGTTCTCAGAACTTTTGTTAGCAGTCTTGGCAAATACTAAACCAATACCGATAACGATTAACATATACACAATCATTGTGCATAAAATTTGTATTGTGCTACTGTCCATTTTCATCCTCCTATGAAAATAAATTTAAAGCAAAAAACTTTATAGTCAATTGTACCATAAAGTCGTATATTTGTAAAGTAAATGTTTTATATGAATTTTTTGGCAAATTTTCTACAAAAAAAATCAAGTGTAATATTCTCACACTTGATTTTAGCCTAATTTTATGGGATTAAGTTTTAGATAATCGCAAGATACAAGTTGCATCTCGATTCCGTCGATTACGCTGTCTACTGCCTGTTTGTGTCCGTATCCGTGGAGATGACCGTATATACACTTAAAGACGCCGTATTCCTTCATTATATCAATATAGGCGGAAGAATTTATATCATTATCACAGGGCGGATAGTGCAGTGCAACAATAATTTTGTCAGCTTTTTGACGCTTTGCGTCCTCTAATGAAAGTATAAGGCGTTGTTTTTCGCGCTCATACATTTTATCGTCCTCGGCAGTGTAAGAAGCGGAAGTGGGTAAAATCCAGCCTCTCGTTCCGCATATTGCAGTGCCATCCGCAACATAGGCGTTATTTTGCAAAAACTTTATACTTCTGAATTCATTTTTTTCTAAAAATTGATTTAACTTACTCATCGTTGTCCACCAATAGTCATGGTTTCCTTTTAGAATAAGCTTTGTTCCGTTTAACTTATCAATAAAGTCAAAATCTGCGACTGCGTTTTCGATATATGTTGCCCAGGATGTGTCACCGGGCATAACAACGGTGTCCTCCGGCTTTATTAAAGCTTGCCAATTTTCGGCAAGTTTGTCAATATAGTTTTCCCAAACTCCGCCGAAAACATCCATCGGTTTATCTGTGCTTATTGCCAAATGAAGGTCTGAAATTGCATAAATTGCCACGGTATCACTTCCTTTGCATAAAAATTTTATAAATGTGCATACTATAACTGCTATAGAAATCACTGTAGTTAAACTATAATTGTCTTGTATAAATAACCAAGACAGGAAAAGGAGAAGAGAATTATGGAAAATTCAAAGCACTCAATTTCAGGCATTGTTTGTGATGTAACAACCTGTGCCTATAATGAATCAGGTGAAAAGTGCACCGCTCCTTGTATCAAGGTTGGTGGAACATGCGATTGCAAAAGCTCTTGCAATACAGAGTGTGTAACCTTCAAACCTTGCTGTTAATTTTTGGGTGGCACAAAAGTGCCACCCAAAAATTAAATCATTATTTAATCTTTAAGAATTCTTTTACAGATGCGTACATATCTTCTTTGTCAATTACCTTTGTAAAACGCTTTTCCTTTCCTTCAAGCGCCGCAAGTGATGACGGAATTTCAAGTCCGCTCTTTTTAGAGAGCATTTTAAGAAGTGTAAAATCATCAACGCCGAATATTTCCTCCGAAAGTGCGGATAAAACATCTTGGTTAAACTTAAACGGACTTGCAGTAGATGCAATCAAAGTCTTGGTAATATCGCCTGTTTCGCTTTTGTATTGCTTATATACATCAACTGCAACGGCAGTATGGGTATCTAATGTATATCCGCAAGCGTCTGCGGTTTTCCAAATGCACTCCTTGGTAAAGTAGTCATCACAGTATCCACCCCAGAAAAGGCTATTTACCTTTTTGTGGAGTGTTTTTGTAAGTGTATAAGAGCCTTTTTTGTTTAAGTCATTCATAAGGCGGTTAACTCTCTTGGCGTCATTTCCGCTAATGTCAAAGAGAAGTCTTTCGAGATTGCTCGAAATCAAGATATCCATTGAAGGAGAAATGCTTGTAAAGAACTCTCTGTTTTTGTTATACTCACCTGTTTTTATAAAGTCGGTCAAAACATTATTTTTGTTTGACGCACAGATGAGCTTATTTACGGGCAAACCCATTTTTTTAGCATAGTAAGCGGCAAGAATATTGCCGAAGTTACCTGTCGGAACACAGATGTTGATTTTATCGCCAACTTTAATCTCGCCCATCTTTACCATGCGGCAGTAACCGTAGAAGTAGTATACAATCTGCGGTACAAGGCGTCCCCAATTGATGGAGTTTGCAGAAGAAAAGACATACTTGTTCTTATTAAGTTCTGACGCTATTTTAGCATCTGTAAAGATTTTCTTAACACCTGTCTGTGCATCGTCAAAGTTGCCTTCAATGCCGCAAACGCAAACATTTTTACCTTCCTGAGTCATCATTTGAAGCTTTTGAATATCGCTTACACCGTCGCCCGGATAGAAAACCATTATCTTTGTGCCTTTTACATCTTTAAAGCCCTCTAAGGCAGCCTTTCCGGTATCGCCTGAGGTCGCAACAAGAATAACGATGGTTTTATCCTCGCCTGTTTTCTTCATTGATGTGGTCATAAAGTGCGGAAGTATTTGAAGAGCCATATCTTTAAATGCACATGTCGGTCCATGCCAAAGCTCTAAAATGAATTCGCTGTCGCCTATCTTAACAACAGGTGCGATTTCATCTGTGTCAAATTTATCACTTCCGTAAGCACCTTTGGTGCAAGCAGAGATTTCTGACGCTTTAAAGTCGGTCAAATACTTTGCAAGTATTTTATCGGCGAGCTTTTGATAATCAAGCTCTGCATATTCGGTAAGCTCCTTCTTTGTAACTTTCGGGATTTCCTCGGGAACAAAAAGTCCGCCCTCTGATGAAAGTCCCTTTTTGATTGCTTCTGCCGAAGTAACGCTGACTTCGGCGTTTCTTGTACTAATATATCGCATTTTATCAACCTTTCTATATAACATCAAAAGGACTGCAAGCGTAAACCGCCACAGCCCCTGACGTTTTAATTAACTAATAACTAATCAATGTACTTTTTAAGATTTGCACCTGCTGACTCGCTTTCGGCACTAACCATTATTGTGAATGAAACATTAAACTTTGATTCAAGCTTTTCAATTTCGGTAATAAAGCCTTCCAAATCTGCAACAGTAGCAGAAGGAACACTCTTGAAAATACTGTCAATAAAGATATGTGTAACGTCAAAATCCTGAGCGATTATTCCGCAAATTAAACCTACAAACATATCTACATTTTTAATATCAAAGTCTTTTGTGTCAACCATTCTTGCATTGCGGTCGATGTCGTGCATTAAACGATTTCCGTCTGTAATGCAAACAACGTTACCGTTTTCAATATTGATTGCAGCGTTAACGGCCTCAATTAACTTCTTTGTCTTGCCGCTACCCTTTAATCCTATTTGAACTTTAATCATAATAAAACCGCCTTCCCTTATGAAATTTTATTCTTATACTAATATATTAACATATAAATTCAATTAAGACAATACCTTTTTTAAATTATTTATTTATTCTTTCTTCAAGTGCTTTCTTTTCGCTCTCGTATCCGGGTTTGTTAAGAAGTGCAAACATATTTTTCTTGTAGCTTTCAACGCCCGGCTGATTAAACGGATTTACGCCAAGTACATATCCGCTGATACCGCAAGCCTTCTCAAAGAAGTATACAAGCTGACCGAATGTGTATTCGTCAAGCTTTTTAAGTTTTACGATAAGATTAGGCACATTTCCGTCTGTGTGGGCTAAAAGTGTACCTTCAAAAGCTTTTTTGTTAACAAAATCCATTGTATTGCCGGCTAAGAAGTTAAGTCCGTCTGCGTTTTCTTTGTCGGCTTCAATAGTGATATTTGTCTTTGGTTCTTCTACGGATAAAACGGTTTCAAAAAGGTGTCTGCAACCGTCTTGGATATACTGTCCCATAGAGTGAAGGTCGGCAGTAAGCGTTACGCCGGCAGGAAAGATACCTTTTTTGTCCTTGCCTTCGCTTTCGCCGTAGAGTTGCTTCCACCACTCGGTGAAGTATTTAAGCTCCGGCTCATAGTTTGCCATAATTTCAATGCTTTTGCCGCCTCGGTAAAGAATATTGCGGATAGCCGCATATTGATAACATTCATTCTCATCTAAATTATCACTTGCGTATAATTCTCTTGCATCTGCCGCGCCCTGCATCATTTTTTCAATGTCGGCACCGGCTGTTGCAATAGGCAAAAGTCCAACCGCTGTGAGAACCGAAAAACGACCGCCCACATCATCGGGAACGACGAAGGTTTCGTATCCTTCTTGGTCGGATAAAGTTTTAAGTGCGCCTTTTGCTTTATCGGTTGTTGCATAGATACGCTTTTTTGCTTCATCTTTGCCATACTTGTCTTCAAGATATTTTTTGAAGATGCGGAAAGCAATTGCAGGCTCTGTTGTTGTGCCTGATTTTGAAATAACATTTACGGAAACATCTTTGCCCTCAATGATGCGGAAAATTGCGTTTAAGTAGTTCGGGCTGATGTTGTTGCCGGCAAAAATTATCTGCGTTTTTGCAGAGTAATTATAAAACGGGTCTGTCAGGAACTCGACTGCGGCTTTTGCACCAAGGTACGAACCGCCGATACCGATAACGATAAGTACATCGGAGTCGCTGCGGATTTTATCAGCCGCTTTTTGAATTCTCTTAAATTCGTCTTTGTCATAGTTTACGGGAAGGTCTATCCAACCTAAGAAGTCGTTTCCTTCGCCTGTATGCTCGTGAAGCGTTTTGTGTGCGGCAGAAATTTCTGCCCTGATGTTATCAAGCTCTGCCTTTTCAAAAAACGGCAAAGCGTGCTTGTAACTGAATGAAATGTTTTTCTGCATTTACAAAATCTCCTTAAAAAATAATATGTTAAGTTTATCACAAACCGTTATATAGTGCAAGTGGAAAAATGAAAATTATTACAATTTTTTTATTTATCACAAAACTTTCCTGAATCGTAAATTTTGTGTAATACATATTTTCAAAAATATTTTATGAAAATATGGAGAAATTATATATTGTGAAATAAAGACTTTTGAAATTGCCTGAAACTTATCAAATTGGTATAAAGTGTATGGATAATTGTTGGTTTTGTTTCACACACTATCTATGTAGCAAATAATACAACAATATAGTAAGGAGTGAAAAAGATGTCAGACAACAAGAGCAGCAAAGGTTATGTAGTACCTGAGGCTAAGAACGCTATGGAGCAGTTCAAGATGGAAGCTGCAAACGAAGTTGGTGTAACACTTAACAAGGGTTACAACGGTGACTTGACTTCAAGACAGGCAGGCTCTATCGGCGGCCAGATGGTTAAGAAGATGATCAAAAAGTATGAGGAAGACCTTCAGAATAAGTAGTTTCTCTAAAACTTTTTTCTTCTGAAAGCAAATGAACTGTTTAAATGCACAGGCATTTAGACAGTTCATTTTTATAGTATGTATATATGCAATATGCAAAAACAAATTTTTACATTGCGGTCGGGAGCGGCAGACCAAACCGGGGCTTGGGCGAAAATTCAAAAAAAATTGTTTTTCGTTTTTTCTCTGCCTATATCGGCAATGGCTTTTTTATATTCATCATAGTATCCGCCCTTGTTTATTATATCAAGGAGTGCATTTGCGGAAATACGAGGCGGAAGTTTGAGCGCTTTTGCAACCTTCTCTCTTAAAAGCTTGCTCTCTTTGCCTCCGGTAAGTCCGTCGGCATACAGGTCGGCTTTGGTAAGTGTGGTGTCGTTTAAGCTGTCGGCCGATTTCGCAGTGGCAACCTTTGAAAGAAGTTCATATAAAATTTCTTCATCAATGCCCTCAACACCTAAAATTCCGTCTTTACCGGCCTTATCTTTTCGTTTTTCTTTGCCTTTGATTGCAGGAATATACACATTTTTAATATTATAATCGTTCCCTAAACATTGCTTTAAATAATTCCTGATTTTAAATCCGGCACGGTCAGAATCGGTAAGTATCAAAACGCCGTGTTCTTTGGATATGTGGCGGATGCTTTCAAGCAGTTGCTTGGAGCGGTATATCTCAAAGCCGCCGGTGCAGATGATTGGTGCATCGGTTATTTTTTTCAGCTTTTCTTTGTCATATTTTCCTTCAACAATAATAGTTTCTTCAATATGGAGCATATTTTCATCACCTATATTGATTATATTTAAGAATTCCGGTGTTGTCAATTAAATTCGGCACATATATATGTATTTGAAGCAATTTTTAAATTCAAGGGAGATTACTATGTCTAAACATCGAGTATATTACAGCGCACTTCTGCTTGCTCTGTCCGGAATTATCGCAAAGTCTGCCGACTTTATATTCCGTGCTTACTACGCAACTCGCTTGGGGCGTGAAGGAATGGGACTTTTGTCCCTTGTCTTTGGAATTCACGGAGTAATGGTGACCGTATCGACCGCCGGACTTGGAATTGCGGTTTCAAAGGTGGTATCGGAATATATTGAAAAAAACAAAACAGGTGCAGTACATAAAAGTGTAAAGACTGCCCTGCTTGGCGTGTCTTGCCTTAGCCTTAGCGTAATTTTCCTGTCGTTGATGTTTGCACCGTTTATATCAAAACGAATTTTAGGTGATGAGAGGACACGACTTAGCATCTGCCTTTTGTCACCGAGTATACTTTTTATGGGAATTTCATATTGCATAAAAGGTTATTATTATGCAAGGCGGCGTGTTGTTATACCTGCGTCCTCCGAAATTTTAGAGCAGGCAATAAAATTTTCCGTAAGCAAAACGCTGCTTGACATATTGGGCGGCGGCACAGCCGTTAAATGTGCGGCGGTGTTTTTGGGACTTAGTATAGGCGAGCTTTCTTCGTGCGCATACCTGTCTGCGTTTTATATAAGAGATTACATAAAAGAAAAAGACGGTATCGGTGCAACCGAGGAAAAAACATTAAAGGGCTTGCTTTGTATCTCTGTGCCGACAATGCTAAGCTCTCTTATTACCTCTGTGCTTCGTATGCAGGAGGAGGTTTTAATAGTGGGCAGTTTTAAAAGATTTGGTATGTCACACGAGACGGCAATGAGCGCTTTCGGCAGTATTTGCGGAATGACAATGCCTATGATAGTTTTGCCGCTTACTTTATTCGGCTCTGTTATAAATTTATTGGTGCCCGAAATCTCAAGGGCAACGGTAATGAGAGATAAAAAACGCCTGTATTCACTAAGCAAGCGAGTGTATACAATGGGCATAGGAGCAGGCGTTGTTATTATGGGCGGATTAAAGATATTCCCCGGGCAATTATCAAACCTTGTTTACGGAACAGAAGACATTGCAGGTTTTGTATCCGCTTTGGCGATTTTACCGCCCTTTATGTTTGCGGACTCTATATCGTTCGGTATTCTAAACGGTATGGGCAAACAACTTAAATTGCTTAAATACAATATTCTGGACTCAAGCCTGCGTCTTATTATAATTTGCTTTTTAGTGCCGAAATACGGAATAAACGCATTGATAAATATGTTTATTTTAAGTAATATTTTTACTTGTATTTTATCGGCACGGCAAGTGGCTAAAACAATAACCGATAAATTTTGAATACGATGTGTTTTTCATCGCCCAACGCCCCACATAAACCTTTTCCCTATTTCCTAATCACTAATCCCTATGTTGGTAGGGGCGACCCTGTGTGTTCGCCTGCTTTTTATGCCGTATTTATGCCGGTAGGGGCGACCCTGTGTGGTCGCCCGCTCCCTCAACGCCTTGCTTAAATCTTGCCTCCCCTTGATGTCCAAGGGGAGGTGTCGTGCTTTGCACGACGGAGGGGATTTAGAGGTAAACTTTTTTAACAA
>JAZLIC010000021.1:0-7935 GCA_045617225.1 Clostridia bacterium | reverse complement strand
CGTGCCACTTACCAAGGTCTTTGCAATACCGAATGAAACTGCAAATACTACAAGTCCTACTGCATCATCAAGTGCGACAATAGGAAGCAATAATTTGGTAAGAGGTCCTTTTGCCTTATACTGTCTGACAACCATAAGTGTCGCCGCCGGAGCAGTCGCAGTCGCAATCGCACCGAGAGTTATGACCTGTGATACTGATATTTTATCAGGCATCATAATATGTATCAAATAAAGTGCAACATCAACCAAAAGCGTTGCAACCAAAGCTTGCACAATGCCGATAACCAAAGCCTGCTTACCTGTCTTTTTAAGGTCATTTAGCTTAAACTCGCTACCGATTGAAAATGCAATAAACCCAAGTGCAACCTCAGAAATTACAGAAAGCTTTTCTACCGAATCCGATGACGGAAAACCTATTCCGTTAAATCCAAATGCACCTATGCAATAAGGTCCGATAAGGACACCTGCGATAAGATACGCAGTAACTGCCGGAAGCTTTAAGGGTTTAAAAACCCTTGTCATCAAAAGTCCGGCAAGCAATGCAACCGACACCGATAATAAAACATTCATAAACAAGCTCTCCTTTTAAGCTATGCCATCAAAAACAATTCTTCAGCAAACCTTTTAAGACTATCTTACATAGTCATCGGTAATCCAGCCATAGCCGTTGCCCCATTTAATTTCCGTTCTGTTATCCTTCCTGCGGCCGGTAAGCTTAACCTTTGTACCGTTTGATATTGTATCATAATAATCGTTGCCGGTGGAATTTTTCCATACATAAACACTTCCTGTTGATGCGCCTTGTATATAGGCTGTAGATGATGCAGACTTAGTATAATTTGAGCTTAAATACCTTGATGTTACCCAACCATATATACCGTCACGGCATATCAATGTACGACCGCCGGACTTCTGTCCCGTGGTATATACCGAAGTACCGTTAGAAAGGATAGCACTGTAACTTCCGCTTACCGCATCATTCCAGAAATACACATTGCCTGTTTCCGCACCCGTTATATAGGCAAGAGTTAAACTATTGCTATACTGACTATAGTCTGTATCAGACGGAGCAATGGTGAAAACGCTGAACTTTTCTTCAACATTATTCTTTAAATGCACATAAGTATTTTTTAAACCATCGGTCAAGCTACCCTCATCAATTTCACTAAGCAGCTCATTAGCCTTTTGATAATTTCCAAAATCAAATAATTCTTTTATTTCATCAAGCGATGCCTTTACCTTATCATAAGAGTTTATCTTATCTTTCAAAGACTCTATTTCAGATGCAAATTTAAGACCTGAATAATCCACTATTTCGGCAATCTTTACTTTTGCACCGTCAATTTTATCAGTCTGATACAATTTAAGCGCCGCATTATAAGCATTAAGTGTATCTGCCATATGAACAAACTTCTCATCTTTTACACCGTTGCCTATGGCTATTGCACACTGCTCAGCCGCTTCCTCATATAAGCCGGACTCTATAAGCTGCTCCGCAACAGACATGGCAGTCTTGCCCTCTTTGGTGGCACAGGCTGAAAATGCACCGATTACCAACAATAACGAAATGATTAAACAAAGTTTTCTTTTCATAACTCTCCCCATTTCTGCATAAACGCACTCTTTGTATAATTATACGATATAAAGCCGCATAATGTCAAGGCAGAATTATTTATCGGTGATGTCGCCGCCTATGCGGCTAATGCTGTTGTTCGCCTGTGCACCGACAGGCAAACATCATTCAAAAAAAGACTTGCGAAACGCAAGTCTTTTTTGTGGCTGCCTGACTAGGATTTGAACCCAGACAAAGTGAGTCAGAGTCACTTGTGCTAACCATTACACTATCAGGCAATATTTGGTGCGAGCAGTGGGACTTGAACCCACACGTCATCGACACACGCCCCTCAAACGTGCCTGTCTGCCTATTCCAGCATGCTCGCAAATTCACTTTGTCGGTCACCCTAAGCAATCAACTTGTATATTATACTTGCAAAAAGCTTTTTTGTCAAGAGTAAATTTACAAAAAAACAAAATTTATTTTATTCCAAAAAGAAGTCCACTATACCTAAATAAATTCCCCATGCCAACTTTTCCTGATACTTTTTGTCTTTAAGGAGCTTTGCTTCCTCAGGATTTGACAAAAAGCCGCACTCTACTATAACTGACGGGCAGTTTGTATCCTTTAAAATAAACACATCTCTTTCGTCCGCCTTTGCGACTCGCTCGTTATTATCCTTTAAAGTATCTTTGACAGACTTTTGCATACTATCCGCAAGCTTTTTGCTCTCATCAGATGATTTTGAATAAAACACCTGTGCACCCTTATACTTCTCCTCGGGAAACTTATTCATATGTACGCTTACAAAAGCATCTGCGCCATATTCGTCCGAAAGCTTTTTGCGTTCTGTTAAATCAGACTTTTTCTGTGATATTCCGCTTTCTCTGTCAGGGTCGTGTGTGCCGACATCTTCCTCCCTTGACATTATCACCTCTCCTCCACCTTCCTCTATATATTCTCTTACCAATTTGGCGACCTCTAAGTTTATATCCTTTTCAGACAGACCGTTATCCGAAGCACCAACATCAACACCGCCATGGCCTGCGTCAATCACAATAACCCTGTTTGTAATCGGTAAAGTAAAACCGTTTGCCGCTTCCGCACGCCTTACACAGCGCATCATAATTCCACTTAAAAGCACCGCCAAAATCAAAAGCAAAATACATACTATCTTCTTTTTATCTACTACCAAAAACATAAATTTCACCCCTTATACTCATTATTTATGTAGGCTTTTCAGTATTTCTTCGGCAGAAGAATTGTCACTTCTGAGATAACGATTTAATTTATATAAACACTCACTGTCACCAATGCGAATATAATTAAGCCTTTCCTCACAAGACAGACTCGCTTTAAAGCCCATATCCTTTATAATATTTAAAGAGTCTTTGCTTATTCCCCCATAGGGATATGTAAAGCAGGTCGGCGTTACACCGGTTTCTTCTTCCATTCTTTTTTGAAGCCTGCTTATATCATCGGTCAGAACTTTTGTATACGCCTCCACGCTCTCACCCATTTTCTTTTTGGTTCCGTTTCTTCCTTTATCCAATGTGTGCATATCAAAGCTGTGATTTTGCACCTCTACAAGTCCTGACTCTTGCATCTGCCTTATATGCTCCCAGGTCACATGTGAATATTCGGGATTTAATTCTCCGTTATCGGAATAAACCTCAGTCCACGTTCCGATTATGGAAATTACCGCCTTTGTATCGTACTTTTTTAAGAGTTCAAATCCATACAAATAATTGTTATAATATCCGTCATCAAAGGTAAGAAGCACAGGATTATCAGGAAGCGGCGTTCCTGCCTCAACATAATCAATCAGGTCCTGTATTAAAACCGTATTATATCCGTTTGCATTTAAGTATTTAAGGTCATTTTCAAACATATCATAAGATATAACATACTTCCCAATCTTCGCAGGATTTGTCGTTAGTCCGTGATACATAAGGACAGGCAGCGGTACGCCTGTTTCCTCGTCATCTGCATTACATGAGATATATTTATTCTCCGCACAGATAAAGCCTACTGAAAAAACGCAAAACAGAACTAAATATATAATTAAATTTTTAAGTTTTATTATGTACATAACAAAAACCACCTCAACAATATAATATTGCTGAGGTGATAATATTATGAAAATCTTATGCTTATTTCGCCTGTATTTAAAGTTATTTTTTCGCCGGTGTCGCACCTTTTCACTATAAGTCCGCCGTCTTGGTCAATATCAATCGCATCTGCCAGGTAACAGTTGTCGGAAATGACCTTTACATGTTTTCCGATTACTATTGATTTTTCTCTATACTCACCGATAAAGTCGCTGTCTTTTATCATCTTCGGAACATTTTTAAGTTCCTTTATTATTTCGGCGGTAATCAAATTTATATCAGGTATCTTCTCACCGCTTTTATACAGTGCATCTGCAATATCCGCAATTTCATCCGGGATTTTATCAAACAAAATGTTTACGCCAACGCCGACTACTACCGCATCTATATTACCTTTTGTGTTCATTACGCCTTCTGCGAGAATTCCGCAGATTTTTTTATCATCAAGGTATATATCGTTTACCCACTTTATGCCAAGCTCTTTTTTGCATACCCTTTCAAGGGCGCGGCAGACTGCCACAGATACAGCGGTGGTAATCAAAAGCACATTATTTGCCGACACGGGATATATATAGCTTAAATAAATACCGTTTTCAGGTGAATAAAAGCTACGCCCAAGTCTGCCTCTGCCCATAGTTTGGGCGTTTGCAACTACCGCCGCATCTCGCCGTCCGTCTGTCGCCATTTCCTTTGCAGTCAAATTTGTAGACGGTATGGTATCATAGGCAAAGACATCAATAGGTGCATCAAAATATTTTAAAATTCCTCGTTTGGTTATCTTTCTTCTGCCGAATATCATTTGCACACCAACCTTACACATTCTTCCCCAAGCACCATTGATAGCCTTTCCATCTTTCCGTCACCTTCGGATATCTGCATATTCTTTGGTGCCATCAAGGTTTTCTTTGTATCTTCATAATACAAGTACACAGGAATATCGCCGCTTCCGTCACTTAATATACGCCTCACTTCGTTTTGTGCCGCCAAATCAGAGCTCTTTAATTTTAAATACAGTTTTTTGGCAGGCTTTTCTGTATCTTCGCTGAGCGGAGTTACTTCATTTACAATTATCTTCGCCGCATTTTCCTCACTTAAATCAAGGTTTCCGCTTACAACAACCGCACTGTCTGCACTTAAAAGTTCCTTAAACTTAGCGGTTTGACGAGGGAAAACCAAAAGTCCCACTTCACCGCTAAAATCTTCAAGCGTACACTGCATCATCAATTCACCGCTCTTGGTCAGTCGTGTTTTTGCGTTTGTTATAATTCCGGCAACACGCACATTATCAAGCGACGCTAAATTATTATTCTCTGCCAAAAACTCGCCACATTGCATAGCATTTGCGTTTTTAAGTGCATTTTTGTATTGATTAAGCGGATGTCCCGAAACATAGATACCAAGCATCTCTTTTTCCATCGAAAGCCTTTCCTTTTCGCCAAACTCTGTGCAGTCAGGGAAGTCCTCCTCTGTCTTTACTCCGCTTTCTTCAAACATTCCGAAAAGATTTAATTGCCCTGTCATAACGCTCTTATTTTGGGTAGTGCAGTCATCTAAAACACGCTCATAAACCGTGAGCAATACAGAACGTTTATATCCCAGAGAGTCAAATGCACCGCTCTTTATCAGGCTTTCAAGCACACGCTTGGTAATACGCCGCATAGACATTCTTTCACAAAAATCGGTAAAGGTTGCAAAATTTCCGTTCTCATTACGCTCTGTCACGATTTCATCAACAAAGGCGACGCCTACATTTTTTACAGCACCAAGTCCGAATCTTATCGAGCTATTGTCCACCGTAAAGCTTCTTCCGCTTTTGTTTATATCCGGCGGCAAAACTCTTACGCCGTCCTTTTCTGCCACCTGAATATACTTTGCCACCTTTGGCAGATTGTCTATAAATGATGTGAGCAGTGCCGCAAAATATTCCGCAGGATAATGGCACTTTAAATAAGCAGTCTGATACGCCACGACCGCATAAGCGGCGGCGTGGGACTTATTAAAGGCGTATGATGCAAAATCCATCATCTCATCAAAGATTGAAGTGGCAATCTTTTGGTCTATTCCGTTCTTTTCCGCACCCAAGACAAAGTTCTGCCGCTCCTTAGCCATTACATCTGCCTTCTTTTTGGACATTGCACGACGCACCAAATCAGCACGCCCCAAAGAATATCCGCCAAGCTCTCGTACTATCTGCATAACCTGTTCCTGATACACTATACAACCATAGGTTACATCTAAAATATGTTCTAAGCTTTCATGCTTGTACTTTATTTTTGACAAATCATTCTTGTTCTCAATATATTTAGGGATAGAGTCCATAGGACCCGGTCGATAAAGGGAAATTCCTGCGATAATATCCTCAATTCCCGACGGCTTAAGCTCTTTCATAAACTGTTTCATACCGCCGCTCTCTAACTGAAATACGCCGTCTGTTTCACCCTTTGATATCATATTATATGTTTCTGTGTCATCTTGATTTATGCTCTCAATGTCAATTAAAACTCCCTGCTCCCTTTTGATATGCTCTACTGCATCCCTGATGACCGTCAGCGTCCTAAGCCCCAAAAAGTCCATTTTAAGAAGTCCTAATCTTTCTACGGTTGTCATATTAAACTGCGTGGTCAAAACATCATCATTTGTTTGAAGCGGCACATAGTTGCAAAGCGGCTCCTCGGTAATAACCACCCCTGCCGCATGGGTTGACGCATGGCGCGGAAGCCCTTCAAGTTCTCTTGCCATATCAATCAAGGTTTTTACCTTCTCGTCACTATCATACATTTGTTTAAGGTCTGCGTTTATAACAAGGGCATTATCTATTGTCATATGCATAGCAAACGGGATATTCTTAGACACCTTATCCACAACAGTGTACGGAATATTCAACACCCTGCCCACATCACGCACCGCTTGTTTTGCCGCCATTGTACCGAAAGTTATTATCTGGCATACATGGTCATCACCATATTTACGATGGACATAGTCAATGACCTCCTGCCGCCTTTCGTAGCAGAAGTCAATATCTATATCCGGCATACTAACCCTCTCGGGGTTTAAAAATCTTTCAAAAATCAGTCCGTATTTTATGGGGTCAACATTGGTTATTTCCAGGCAATACGCCACAACAGAGCCTGCCGCACTTCCCCTGCCGGGGCCTACCATAATCTTGTTTGCCTTTGCATATCGGACAAAATCCCACACAATCAAAAAGTAGTCAACATATCCCATTGTATTTATTGTATTAAGCTCGTACTCCAAACGCTCCCGCACGCTTTCAAAATTCTCCGGATACCGCTTTTTAAGTCCAACTTCACACAGATTTTTAAGATAGGTAAATGCGTCCCGGTTTTCAGGGACGTTGTACTTAGGCAAGTGCAGATGACCGAATTCAATCTCCACATTACAACGCTCCGCTATCATCTGTGTATTCTCTATTGCCTCAGGGATATAGGAAAAAAGTTCCCTCATTTCCTCCTCAGACTTTACATAAAGTTGGTCGGACTCCATCTTCATACGGTCTTCATCGGCGAGAGTTTTACCTGTTTGTATGCACATAAGTGTGTCTTGTGCCTTTGCATCTTTTTGCCCTACATAATGTATATCGTTTGTCGCAACTATTTTAAGGTCAAGCTCACGGGCAAGGGCAATAAGCTCACGGTTGAGCTTTTGTTGCTCAGCAATACCGTGGTCCTGAATTTCTATAAAATAGTTGTCTTTTCCGAATATTTCGATAAATTTCAAAGCTCTGCGCCTTGCTTCGTCGTAATTATCCGCTAAAATCTGACGGGACAAGACGCCGAACATACACGCACTGAGGGCAATCAGCCCTTCGCTGTTTTGACGCAAAACCTCCATATCTATACGAGGTTTATAATAAAAGCCCTCGGTATAGCCTAAGGACACTATCTTCATCAAATTTTTATAGCCTGTATCATTCTCGGCAAGCAGAATTAAATGACTGCTTTGAGAGTCGTAAATATGCACCTTGTCAAAGCGTGACCTTGCCGCAACATATACTTCCGAACCGATAACAGGCTTTATCCCTATCGACTTGGCATATTCGTAAAACTCAATCACTCCATACATATTGCCGTGGTCGGTTATTGCCATTGCGGTCTGTCCTAATTCTTTTGCACGGTCTAAAATTTTAGGCACAGTACCTTCGCCGTCAAGCAAACTGTATGCAGTATGTGTATGCAGATGTGCAAAAGCCATTTCTCTCTCCCCTTTTGACAAGTACTACTTTAAAAATTCCATCAGCTTTTTTATTCT
>JAZLIC010000020.1:0-2948 GCA_045617225.1 Clostridia bacterium | reverse complement strand
TTTAAACAGCCATTTAAATTACAAAACTTATTTATTTAAAATATCGTCCAGCAAATTTCGGATTTCTTTTTTTCGGTTTTCGGTTTCGCCGTGGTTTATCGTGATGTCAACGACATCACCTTCCTTGCCGCCTTCAATCAGTGCCTTTGGCATATCGGCAAAGCTTTTATCAGGCAACTCAACCACTGCAAAATCTCCTTCAAAACGGTCAATGATTACTCTCATAAAAATCTCCTTATGGAATACTGATATAGTTTCCGTTGCTTTCGATTACAATAGTTCCGTCTTTGTCAGTGCGGAAGATATTGATTGAGCGAGCGTTCAAACGCTCCACGGTCGGAGCGTGCGGATGCCCGTAGCTATTGTCCTCTCCGCACGAAATTATGGCATAAGACGGATTTACCAAGCTTAAAAACTCATCGCTTGTAGATGTTTTGCTTCCGTGATGTCCAAGCTTTAAAACATTTGCGGAAACATCTATATTATTTGCGATAATTTCTTTCTCGGACGTTACTTCCACATCACCCATAAATAAGAAAGATGTCTGTCCGTAAATAAGTTTTATTGCCGCCGAATAGTCGTTTAACTTTTCATAATTTGTACCGTTTGGCGATATAAAGTAGGCCAAATAGTTTTCGCCCTCGCACACGCGTACTGCCGCAGATGCTGCAATAACAGGAATGTTTTTATCCTTTATCGTTTTTAAAAGCTCCTCATATGTTTTTGTATCTGTTACAGCATCAGGCAAAAAGAACTGTCCGACTTCAAAGCTTTTCAGCACCTTTGACATGCCTCCGATATGGTCTGCATGGGGGTGCGTTGCAACAACATAATCAATTTTTTGGTAGCCCTTATCCTTAATATAAGAGATAATATAATCGGCGCTTTTTGCCTCGCCTGCGTCAATCAACAAACACTTATTATCAGGGAGCTCAATGAAAGCGGAATCCCCCTGACCTACATCTAAGAAAGAAACGGTAAGGTTGTTTCCGGGCTCAACCGCAGGTGTTGATTTAGTTTTGCTTGGCGGAAAGGCACGATACAAAATGGCACATATTTCGGCACGGATAATTGGGTCCTGCGGCTTAAAAGTGCCCTCCTGGTGACCTGTAATAAAGCCTCTGTCAACTGCGGCGGCTATGTACGGACGATTGTGAACTGCAATATCGTCATAGTCGGTAAAAACATCTGCGAGGAGATTATCCATATAATAGTACTCGGATAAGTCGTCGCCCATTGCCTTCATAAGTGCAACAACTACGTCTTCACGGGAGGCGGTTGCCTCAGGGAAGAAGTATAAGTTTTCGCCGTAGGTGTAACCGTTGATGTACTGCTGTGTCGCACGAATGTATGGGAAGTACCATTCTTTTGTGTTTACATCAATATATGGAGTACCGAGGGCGGTTTCGCCCGATAAGTCGGCAACGCCCATAAGCATCTTTGCATATTCACAGCGAAGCACCATATTTTCGGGCCCGAAGGTTCCGTCACCGTATCCACTGACAATTCCTCTGCTTTCCATATCATAAATGTATGGAGATGCCCAATAATCGTTTGAAACATCAGTAAACTTTTCGCCTTTTGCAAAGACTGTCACATTTACGCATAAGACCATTGATAGAACGATAAAAAGCGACAGAAGCCTTGAAGCTTTTTTTGAAATTCTCATAGGTTTGTCAAATCCTTTCGTCTAATTCTTTCGCCAGGAGGCAGGTGAAAATAAAATAATCAGTGGGAAGAACTCCAATCTGCCTACAAGCATATTTATTATAAGCATAATTTTTGACAGGTAACTGTATTCAAAAAAGTTTGATGTAGGTCCAACTGCGCCAAGTCCGGGACCGATATTGTTGAGAGTGGCGGCAGAAGCCGAGAAGTT
This sequence comes from Clostridia bacterium, assembly GCA_045617225.1. GTDB lineage: Bacteria > Bacillota > Clostridia > Monoglobales > Monoglobaceae > JAZLIC01. The sequence continues at coordinate 1,069 of JAZLIC010000020.1, read as the reverse complement.
TGTCAAAAAGTCAAAGCCGTCAAAAGACAAGATAAGAACAGAGCCTAAGAGGAAGATAACATAAATGGTTAAGTATACACCTGTTCCTGTTAAGGTATCGTCTTTTAATGCCTTGCCGTCAATTTTCGTCCTGTTTATACTGCGAGGGCGAATAAGCGTTAATATATAGTTTTTGGCTTGCTTTAATAAAATCAAAAGTCTTGCCATCTTAAAACCGCCGCCCGTGCTTCCGGCACAAGCACCCACAAGCATCAAAAGAAGAAGGATTGTTTTGGAAAGCTCAGGCCATTTTGCAAAGTCGGCAGACGAAAAACCTGTTGATGTAATAATTGATGATACTTGGAAAAATGCGTGCTGCACAGACTCTGAAACAGAGCCGAGCATAGGCAATATATTTAAGGTTATTACAATTGTTGAAATGATTATTATGCTAAAATAAAGACGAAGTTCAGACATTTTAAAAGCATTTTTCCACTTTTTCGTAAGCAATAAGAAGTAGAACGAGAAGTTCGTTCCGAAAAGCATCATAAATACGGCAAGCACTGCACGCGCATATGGTGAATATATGGCAGTTCCTGCATTCTTAATCGAAAAACCGCCTGTACCTGCGGTAGAGAATGTAAGAGTTATTGCATCAAAGAAGGGGACGCTTCCCATCAAAAGAAAGATAAGAGTTAAAACACTTAAAACAATATACATAAGATAAAGTGCGCCTGCGGTGTGACGCAATCTCGGCACAACCTTTTCTACGATAGGGCCCGGGCTTTCCGCCTTTAAGAGCTGGATATTCTGACCGCCTGTCAAAGGTATTAAGGCAAGCAAAAATACAAGCACACCCATACCGCCGAGCCAGTTCGTCAGGCTTCGCCAAAAAAGAGAGGCGTGACAAAGACCTTCAATATTAGTAAGTATGCTTGAACCCGTTGTGGTAAATCCCGAAACGCTTTCAAAAAGTGCGTCTATATAATTCGGTATCTCGCCTGTGATAAAGAAAGGCAGTGCGCCTGTTGCGCTGATAAAAAGCCAGGCAAGAGCAACGGTTATAAAACCTTCTCTTGCAAAGATTTCT
>JAZLIC010000019.1:0-6922 GCA_045617225.1 Clostridia bacterium | reverse complement strand
CCCCTCTACATCATAACGATTGATAATCCTGACTTTACTAAGTCCTGAAATTCCTAAATTTTCTTTAAGGTCACGCTTCATAGCCTTAGCCTCGATGTCATAACCCTTTTTCTTTTCTACAAATATTCTCTGTATGCTCATACGGTCCTCCATAAATAAAACTAATCACAATAATATTTTATCTTTATTCGGCATTTATGTCAATGAAGAAAACTCCAAAAACTAACATATTTCGTCGCATTTACTGAGCACTATTTATAAAACGCCAAGTTTCTCCATTGCGTCTTTTGCCGCATTCTGCTCTGCCTGCTTTCGTGTTTTTCCGCTTCCGCCTCCTATCACCTTATCTAAATAAAGTGCTTCCACTACGAAAGAAGGTGCGTGGTCAGGTCCATCTTTCTTTACAAGGCGATAATTCACTACTTCGCAATTTTTGTTGCGCTTTTGAAAATAGCTTTGTACTTCGGATTTGTAATTATGTACTTCTTCTGTTTCGAGATTTTCAAGTTTATCACCAAGCGTCACCTTAACCCATTCTTTTGCCGCGTCAATACCGCCGTCTAAATATATTGCGGCAAGGTATGCCTCATATGTATCGGCAAGTATAGAGGCACGGTCACGCTTTTGATGAATTTCGGATTTTCCGTAGACAATACCGTCCCCTAAGCCTATTTCTTTTGCCGCCAACGCAAGCGTTTTTTCACAAACTGCTTCTGCACGCATTTTTGTAAGCATACCTTCATCACATTCAGGATACTTATGATACAAAATTTCCGCCACTATAAACGACAGTATGCTATCGCCAAAGAATTCTAACCGTTGATTACTTTCAACCTTTCTTTCCTTTGCAAAAGAAATATGCGTATATGCCGTCTCAGAAAGTTTCGGATTTTTAAAGTCATACTCAAACTTCATACGATTTTACTCCTTGTATAATATCAAAAGGGGCGTAAAAACTATGTCTTTACAACCCCATAAATATTATAGTCTATCTTTAATATATTCAACCGCATCTCCTACGGTTGAAACCTTTTCGATATCTTCATCCGGTATTTCTATATTAAACTCTTCCTCAATTGCCATTACGATTTCAACTATATCAAGCGAGTCTGCTTCAAGGTCATTTATAAAAGACGCAGTAGTCGTAACCATATCCTCGTCAATGTCCAACTGTTCAAGTGTAATTTCCTTAATCTTTTCAAAAATGTCCATGTAAATTCCTCCTGATTTTATATAATTTTATTTTACTTAAACTTAATAATATCTTTGTATTTATTAACGTAATCCCAACCTGACAAAACAGTCATAACAACTGCAATAACAACCAAAATCATTACGATAAAGTTGCCTGTACCACCAATGGTTATTCTGTGTGCATCGACTATACAATTTATTATAACTGCCACAATCATTATAAATTGTGTAACTGTCTTACACTTACCGAGCATACTTGCCGGAATAACCTGATTTTCATCTAACGCAATCATTCTTACACCGGTAACTATAAGTTCACGTGCAATAATGATAATTACAACCCAAACATTTATAAACTGCACATTCTTAGCCAAAAAACAAATAAGTGCAGAAAAGATAAGCAATTTATCTGCAAGCGGGTCCATAAGCTTTCCGAAGGTTGTTACCTCATTATTTTTACGTGCCAGGTATCCGTCTAAATTATCTGTGATTGTCGCAATGATAAATACTGCCAAAGCCAAATATTTTCCCCATGTTCCGCATACCATAAAGAAAAACATAAACACGGGAATAAGTGCTACACGCAGTAATGTTAGTTTATTCGGAGTATTCATAACTTATTCTACACTTCCTTTTCAACCTCTGCCCCAAGGAAATCATATTCCAAAGCATCAGTAAGCTCTACATCTGCAAAATCGCCTTCGTTTATCTTCTTGTTTGAAGTAAAGAAAACCTTTCCGTCTACTTCAATTGAGTCCGCTTTGGTTCTTCCGTAATACTGCTTAATCACCGCATCTCTGCCTTCAACCAAAACTTTTACAACTTTGCCGATTTTACGATTATTATTTTCTTCTGAAATTTCAGACTGTATAAGCATTAAGACTTCCTGCCGTTTTTGCTTTTCTTCCTCGTCAATCTGCCCATTTAGCTTATATGCAGGCGTATCCTCCTCACGGGAATACGCAAATACACCAAGTCTGTCAAACTTTACCTCACGCACAAAGTCGCAAAGCTCTTTAAATTGCTCCTCGGTTTCTCCGGGGAATCCGACTATAATTGATGTGCGAATTGTGGCATCGGGTATTTCTTTTCTTATTTTATCCAAAAGAGCTGTAATCTCCGCCTTATTTGTTCTGCGTCCCATCCGACGCAGGACTTTATCGTTACAATGCTGAATAGGTATATCAAAATATGGGCAAAGCTTTTCTTCTTCTTTAAAAGTTTTTATAAGCTCATCATCCACAAGCTCCGGATAGCAATAATGTACTCTTACCCATAAGATACCGTCTACCTTGCAAATTTCCCGTAAAAGTTTTGAGAGCGAGTACTCACCGTACAAATCTTTGCCGTAACGAGTCGTATCCTGTGCGATGACAATAACCTCTTTTACACCGTCTTTTGCCATAGCCCGTGCTTCTTCAATTATATCTTCCATTCTGCGACTTCTGTACCTGCCGCGTATTGAAGGAATTATACAATATGTACAGTTATTATCGCAGCCGTCTGCAATACGCAAATACGCAGTATATGGTGGTGTAACTCTAAGCCGTTTAATTTCTTCATCGGACACCGGCGTATTAGGGCAAAGACAGACAGGTTCCTCAAAATCATATTCTTCAATAACATCTGTAATACGAGTATAAGCATTTGTTCCGAGAACTATGTCAACTTCCGGTATTTCCTCTTGCACCTGTGTGCTATATCGTTGCGCAAGACAGCCTGTGACAATCAAAAGTTTGCAACTGCCTGTCTTTTTATATTCTGCCATTTCAAGAATACAATTTATTGCTTCTTCTTTTGCAGACTCAATAAATGCACAGGTGTTTATAATTAAGATTTCAGCTTCCGCTTCGTCTATACAAATTTCGTAGCCTTTATCCCGAAGTATACCGAGCATATGCTCACTGTCAACTAAATTTTTACTGCATCCAAGTGATATCAGTGCTACTTTCTTTTTCATAACTACCTCTATTCATCCGAAAAGTCAAAGGAAAAGTGATTTAAACAATCAAAAATCTCCGACGGAGTATATCCGCGCCGTGCAAGTTGTGCTTTAAAGCGCTCCAACTCACGATAACTTTTTACAGGTCTGACTGTAAGCCTCTCCTCTGCGTATCTAAGCAAATTTTCTTCTGTACTGACTTCACACTCCTCCGCCGCTTCATCAATTATGCTTCGTGCCACACCTTTTTTTATAAGCTCTTGCTTTATGCGAAAGACGCCCTTTGCGCTTAAAGTAATTGCATCATGAAAGTAAAGGCGTGCATACTCTCTGTCGTCCAAAAGACCGAGTTTTGAAATTTCAGCGATTGCATTTTCCGCAGTTTGCGTATCATACCCTTTTCTTAAAAGGCGGTCATATACTTCTCTGCAGGTATACATTCTGACTGAGAGCATATTTAAAGCAGTCTTTATTGCCTTTTCTGCATCCATCATAATTATTTTTTCTTCGGAGCCGGAGTTAAGTCATCAAAGGCACCTTCTTCGCCATCTGCAAGAGCGGCGGTTAAACCTGCACTTTCTCTGACTTTATTCTCTATCTCAAGGCAAAGCTCAGGATTTTCTATAAGAACATTTTTTACGCTTTCTCTGCCTTGACCAAGTCTTTCGCCATTATAGCTAAACCATGAGCCGCTTTTTTCAACTATATCAAGCTCTGTTGCCATATCCAGGATATTTCCTTCCCTTGATATGCCTTCGCCGTACATTATGTCAAACTCCGCCTCTTTAAACGGAGGCGCAACCTTATTCTTAACGACTTTAACCTTTGTTCTGTTTCCAATCATATTACCGTTGGATTTAAGGGTTTCAATACGCCTTACATCCAAACGCACCGATGAATAGAATTTAAGAGCACGGCCGCCCGGCGTGGTTTCAGGGTTACCAAACATAATACCTACCTTCTCACGAAGCTGGTTAATAAAGATGGCAGTCGCATTTGATTTACTGATAACGCCGGTAAGTTTTCTGAGTGCCTGTGACATCAAGCGTGCCTGCAAACCAACATGAGCATCACCCATAAGGCCCTCAATCTCCTGCTTTGGTACAAGTGCCGCAACAGAGTCAACAACAATAACATCTATCGCACCACTGCGCACCAACTGTTCTGTAATTTCAAGAGCTTGTTCACCTGTATCCGGTTGTGACACAATTAAATCATCAACATTTACGCCGAGATTTTCAGCATAGACAGGGTCAAGTGCATGCTCTGCATCAATAAATGCGGCAACGCCGCCCATCTTTTGTGCCTCAGCAACAATATGCAGTGCAACCGTTGTCTTACCTGATGACTCCGGGCCGTATATTTCTACAATTCTGCCACGGGGAACGCCGCCGATACCAAGTGCAATATCCAATGCCAAAGAACCGGTAGGGATAGCCTCAACAGCAACATGAGCCTTCTCGCCCAAGCGCATAACCGCACCGGCACCAAACTGTTTTTCAATCTGTCCAAACACATTTTCTAAAGCTTTTTGCTTATCTTCGTTCATCATACCACCTCATAGCCTATGTTTATAATACTTTTTCATTATAATTGATACAAAACTTTGTGTCAAGCAAATTTCAAAAAAAATCGGCATATCTTTTACTTTTTAAAAAGTTGAACCACAATATATGCTAATTTCGCAAAAAAACAATGCGTGCAACTGTCACGCATTGTTTTTGATTTATTATTCTGCGCCGTTCTTAACTGCCTCGGCGGCTTCCTTTTGAATTTCGGGATACATCGAAAGCATAGGTTCAATATCCTTATGCCGGAAATGACGGTCAACATAGTTCTTTGTACATTTGTATACCAATGGTGAAAGCACAAGCACACCGATAAGGTTAGGAAGCATCATAAGACCGTTAAAGGTATCGGATAAATCCCAAGCCAAATTCTCGCCCATTACCGCACCGCCGAAAACTGCAATAACAAAAATCACTCTGTAGAAAATAGTTGACTTTGTGCCGAACAAATACTCGCACGCCTTTGTTCCGTAATGACACCACCCAAGCACGGTTGAGAAAGCGAAAAGCAAAAGTGCAAGTGCAACAAAGCTTGTACCTATCCAGCCGAATGTTGCGCCAAAAGCCTGAGCCACAAGTGAGCCGGTGTTTGAAATTCCCTCCGCCATCTTTCCTGTTTCAAGGTCAACAAATCCGGAAGAAAGTATCGAAAGCGCCGTCAAAGTACATACAATGATTGTATCCGCAAAAACCTCAAATATTCCCCACATTCCCTGTCTTACAGGCTCTTTAACATTAGAATTTGAATGAACCATAACAGATGAACCAAGTCCGGCTTCATTTGAGAATACGCCACGCTTCATACCCATCTGCACTGCAAGCTTGATACCGTATCCGACAGTAGCGCCGCCAATAGCTTTAAGTCCGAATGCGCTCTTAAAGATTGATGCGAATATAGCACCAAGCGAAGAAGCGTTCATAAGGCAAACAACAACTGTACCGACAATATAGAATATAACCATAACCGGAACTATTTTCTCGGCAACAGAGGCAATTCTTTTAAGACCACCGACAACGACAAGACCTACAAGAACAAGAACCACGATACCGGTTATAGCCTTCGGAACGCTAAACACATCATACATATTTGTCGCAATGGTGTTAACCTGCGTCATATTACCGATACCAAAGGATGCAAGCAAGCAAAAGCAGCTGAATAATATGGCAAGTATTCTGCCTATGTACTTACAACCTTTTTTAGCACCAAGTCCGTTATTTAGGTAGTACATAGCACCACCGGACCATTCGCCTTTATCATTTTTAATTCTGAAGAGAATACCGAGAACATTTTCTGAATAATTTGTCATCATTCCGACAAATGCCATAACCCACATCCAAAATACCGCACCCGGACCACCGACTGCAATAGCAGATGCTACGCCGGCAATATTTCCCGTACCAACGGTAGCGGCAAGTGCAGTACACAAACTCTGGAACTGCGAAATCGACTTATCCGAAGTGTGCTTTGTAACATTCTTATCCTTGAATATGGCACCAACCGTATTTTTCCACCAATGCCCAAAATGCGAAATCTGGAAAAACTTCGTCAGGACTGTCATAAGTACACCGACAAATGCCAGAAGAATCAGAGCCGGCCAACCCCATACACAACCGTTTACTGCATCATTAACTTTTTCAACAACACTTAAAAAACCTTCCATACAAAATCTCCTTTGTTTTTATTTAACAAAATAAAAAGAGTCGAAATGCAAAGCAAGCAAATCGCTCCAAAAAGCAAAGTATGAAGATAAAAAGCCAACGCAAAATCGTTACAGCAATCATCTCCGTCCTTTTGCCTGAGAGATCGGCGGTAAATACCAAACCGCCTTACACCTTCGGCACCTTGTGAAATCAAGACTTCTCCGGAGCAACCGTCGCTACGAAACCGACAAAATGAAAGAAAATAATCTGACCGATTTTCTGCCATAATTCGTATGACTCAATATTATATTGTCGAACTTTGTAAAGTATATCACATTATAACAAAAATTTCAAGTGTTTTTTGTTTTAAACACTTTAATGTTCCCAATCAATATTTTCCTGAATAATTTTTGCCGGTTGTCCACCTATCAGCAGATTAGAGTTAGGGAAAGATTTTACAACCAGGCTTCTGTATGCAACAACGCTGTTATCTCCGATTTCAACCCCTTTTAAAATATCTGCATGTGCCGCAACCCAAACATACTTACCAATTTTAACAGGAGCATGCAAAGGCCTT
>JAZLIC010000018.1:0-6618 GCA_045617225.1 Clostridia bacterium | reverse complement strand
TCCTTCTTGGTGCAAATATCATCAAAGAACTTTTGACATTCATCCGCATTTTCAAGGGCAAGGAACGCCTTAAACAACATCTCCGTATTCTTTTTATCTCTACTTTCCATAATTACATCTCCGTTTCTCATAATTCTGTTATAGTTTATCACATTAAAGCGATAAAGTCAAGCTTTATCTTAAAAATTCTATCAAATATTTAAAATATCTTTGCTTAAATGTAGCCTAAGCCTGCAAAAAAGGTCTTTCGTTTTACGAAAGACCTCATAAATATATTCTAATCTTTATTACGCATCACATCGCGCCAATCGAGGTAACCGTCACCGATACCCATAACAACCATTTCAGCAGTAGCAATATTTGTTGCAAGGGGTACATTATGTACATCGCACAAACGATAGATAGAGTCAATACTGCCCGTTTCGTACTTCTTTTGAGTAAGCGGGTCACGGAAAAATATTACCGCATCAATTTCATTATATGCGATTCTTGCACCGATTTGTTGTCCGCCACCCTCGGGGCCCGGCAAAAACAGCTTAACCGGAAGTCCTGTTGATTCGGCAACCAATGCACCTGTTGTACCCGTAGCACAAAGATTATGTTTCTTTAAAATTGAACTGTATGCAATACAGAAGTCTACCATAAGCTCCTTCTTTTTGTCATGTGCAATCAAGGCAATATTCATACCTTTTTAAACCTCCTTGCTAAGCATTGGAATGGTAAATCTAAATTTAATTAAAACACATCACTTAGAAATATATCATATATTTTTGAAAATGTCAAAGAAAATTTTAATCTTCATCATCATCTGTTGTTTCATCATCATAATAATATTTGGAATTATCAACAGGCAGAGCATCATAATCCTCATCATTTTCTTGGCTATTTTCGTTATTTTCAGAGGCTTCCTCGGGAATTTCGTCGCTTTCTTTTTTATCCTTCTTTTTGTCCTTATTCTTTCCAAGGTCCATATATGCGTCGAACACATCTCTTGCTACCTGTGCCGCAAATCGACTGTTTGCGCCATGCTCTATAACCACCGCAACTACTATCTGCGGGTCATCATACGGCGCAAAACCTGTAAACAATACATTGTCCGCACCGCCCGGAACCTCCGCAGTGCCTGTCTTACCGGCGGCGGCATATTTGCAATCGCTGAATACTCCACGTGCAGTTCCTTCACGCACAACCCTGCGCATTCCGTCTTTTACCGCCTCATAGGTATCGTCGGAAATCGGTGTCTTGGATAAGACAACGGGTTTTTGTTCATATACAACTTTGCCTGTATCATAGTCCTTTACACAGTTTAAAAGATGAAGCGAATACCTTGTGCCTTTGTTTAGCATAGTTGCAACATAACTTGCAAGCTGTGCCGGTGTGAAAAGGTTGTCCGACTGACCGATTGCCGCTTGAAGCGTATCGCCCGGATACCAAATTCCGCCTGCCTCCTCACGCTCTTTTGGACCTGCAACTCTGCCGACACTCTCCGACAGTTCTATTCCTGTCTTTTCGCCAAGTCCAAACTTTTCGCAGTATTCGTCTATCTTCTCTATCGTCGTAAGTCTGCCGAGTTCATAAAAGAAATAGTTGCAGGATACGCCGATAGCCTCCGATACATTTATTGTACCGTGGGTCTCACCTGATGATGAGTATACAAGACAAGTCGGTTGATAAGAGGGATAATAGGTGTATTTTCCCTTGTCAACAATAGTTGTATATCGTGTAATAACCCCTGTTTCAAGTCCTGCAATAGCTGAAAGCATTTTAAAGGTAGAGCCCGGAGAATAGATACCGTTAAGTGCCTTATTTAAAAGCGGCTTTGATTTATTATTAAGGAGCTTATCATATTCCTCCGAAAACTCACTCGGGTCGTAGGACGGATAGGACGCCATAGCTAAAACCTCTCCCGTCTTAGGATTTATGGCGATTGCCGCACCCGAGCCATTCCTGTTTACTGCGGCAGTAATATTTCCTTCAAGCGACTTTTCCATAGCCCGTTGAAGCTCTGCGTCTATGGTAAGCATTGCGTATTTGCCGGACTTAGGAGGTTGGTTTTGCAAAATCCGGGTTACTCCGCCCGCCTTTGAAAGCTCTATGCTTTTATATCCGTCTTTGCCTTTTAAATACTTTTCCAAAACCTTTTCAAGTCCGTCTTTACCTATACTGTCATTCATACCGTAACCCTCGTCTTTAAGGGTTGCATATTCCTCTGCAAAAATCTTTCCTGTTCTGCCCAAGATATGTGCCGCCATTTTTCCGCCCGGATAGGTACGCATTGTCTCGATTTCAACGCTGACACCCGGAAGGTCAAAGGATTGCTCTTTCACCTGTTGTACGACATTTTCATCAACATCGGTGGCAATGGCAAACGGATTTGTGGCACTAAACGCCTTTTGCGTCATCTCATAACGCACCGCTATAATATCTGCCGCCTCGGACTCGCTATACTTTCCGGAAACCGAATATTTGTTTTTATAGTATTCAAAAATCTGCCGGAGGGTAGAAAATTCTTTAAGTTCGTTTTCCTCCTCCCAGGCAGTCATCATACTGTCTTTTTTGTCCGCAATAAGCTTTTGAACTTCTGAGTTTTCCTGTGCGGCATCAACCTCTTCTTCTGTGATTTTATGAGGTTCTTCATCTGTTTCCTCATCGGCTTCTTCATCATCAATATCAGGCTCAGGAGTGCCTTCCACATCTTCAAAGTTCATACCGCCCTGCGTACTTTCGGGATAGTTCTGCTCCTTCGATTGTTCTTCAAGATACGCTTTTGCAACCGCCGTTTCGTCAATTTCAAATTGATACTCCGGTTGCTTTTCTTCTTCATTATAGACAATGGGGAAGGTGGTGTTTATTTCGCCGCCGAACTCTCGTGTAAGTTTGGTAACACGGCATATAATATCGTTCAGTGTATCATCGTCCATATCAACCTTTTGAATTTGAACATAGTAAGCAAGACGGTTTGCGACCAAACTTTCACCGTTGCGGTCAACTATCTCTCCACGAGGTGCCTTTACGGGATATGCACGCAAAAGACGTTGCTGAGCCTGCTCTCTGTAACGCTCACCGTTTACAACTTGCAAGTCAAAAAGGCGTCCAATGCACAGCAGTACAAGCACACCTATCAATATAACTATACAAAGAAAACGCTTCGCAGCATCACTTGCCATACGGCTCACCTCACTTTTAGCCTCATAAGCGTCATTGTCCGCCTTATTATATAAAACAGCGGAATTGCAATAACCGCATCATAAACTGCCTCAATCAAAACTAATCTATACTGCGTAAACCAGAACTTTACTCCGTCTAAAATCATCATATATACCAAAGACTTTGTTATTCCGTATATTACGCTTGCGACAAATACTGCCGCCACAGCAATCAGAATATGTGATACCTGGAAGGCACTGTCGCTGAAAACCCCCGCAAGAAGTCCCAGGTACATATAAAGTATTGCATCAAAGCCTATAATATTTCCTGAAACAACTCCAAATATAAAGCCTGAAATCAGTCCGTAAATCGCACCCTCATACTTACCTCTGAAAAATCCGACAAGAAGTACAGATACCAAAAATATATTCGCAGTAATTCCAAAGACGGAAATTGATGTAATCAATGTAGGCTGGATAATACTTATGAGGAAAATCAAAATGGCGTAGTAAAGATACTTCATTTATTCTTCCTCCTCGTTTTCTTCCTCGTAAGAGCTTTCGATTTCATTTGTGATTACAAAAACTTCCGTAAGCTTTCCGAAATCCGCAAAAGGTTTTAAGGTTGCATACTTTGACATAGTGGTACTGTCCTCACTGACTTCCTCCACCTTGCCGATTGCTATTCCCTTGGGGTATATACCGCCAAGGCCTGATGTTTCTATATAATCCTCTATTTCTATATCCGTATCACGGGAAAGATAACTCATTTTACATCTTCCTGCATATCTGAGTTTTGAATCGCCTTCAACAATACCTATATTCCTTGAACGGTCCACCATAGCACCTACTGCATTTGCAGGGTCCAAAATAGTTGTTACCTCTGCCCAATTACTGCCTATCCTTGTAATCTGACCTACCAAGTTTTCCTGCACGGTAATTATCGGCATACTGATAGACAAACCGTCATTTGTGCCCTTATCAATAGTGAACTTACTGTGCCAATTTGATGGGTCTTTTGCAATAACACGTGCGGCAACTAAATTAAAACTGATATCCGACTCTTTAAGGTCAAGCATTTTTGAAAGTCTTTTGTTTTCGTCTTTAAGTTGTTCCAAATCCCTTTTTTCACGCTCTAACCGTGTGTTTGCATCCTTTAATTGCTCTATTTCGTCTTTAAGAGATTTTACATCACCGAAATAATTTGTGAAATTATGAAACCACCCCATAACACCGCTTACGGATTTTTGTCCTGTTGTTGTTACGGAATTTACTCCGTTTTCAACGGCAGTCGCCTTCTCTCTGCGCACACTGAAAAAGCCTATCAATGAGGCAGCAACTATTGTGGCGATTATTATGAACAACAAAAACTTATTTTTAAACATCTTCACTTTAAATACCCCAATTAAAACTCAAACTTAAACTTCTTATTCTCATTTAGCTTTTCAAGCATACTTCCTGCGCCGATTGCCACACATTCAAGCGGTGATTCTGCAATATAGACAGTTATCCCCGTTTCTATGCTTATCACCTTGCCGAGCCCGCTGAGCAACGCTCCGCCGCCCGTTAAAACAATACCGCTTTCCATAATATCCGCCGCAAGTTCAGGCGGTGTCTGTTCAAGTGTAAGCTTTACCAAATCAACAATTTCGCCAACACATTCGCTTATTGCATCACGCACCTCACCTGTGCGAATGGTGACTGTCTTAGGAAGTCCGCTTACCATATCGCACCCGTTAAGCTGATGTCTGTTTTCAACCTTGCCTACATCTTCGCCAATCTTTATTTTAAGCTGTTCTGCGGTGATTTCGCCTATTGTCATATTGTACTTCTTTTTTACATATTGGACTATTGCGGCATCAAAGGCATCACCGGCAATGCGTATGGCATTTGATACAACAATCCCGTTTAAAGAAACAACTGCCGCCTCACTTATGCCTGCACCAATATCAACAACCATACTTCCTCTCGGCTCATTTACGGGCATACCTGCACCGATGGCCGCCGCCAAAGGCTCTTCAACCAAGATAACCTCTCTGATACCTGCGCCGTGTGCCGCTTCCTCAACCGCACGCCTTTGCACTTCTGTCACTCCCGAAGGAATGGAAATGACCGCACGCGCCTTTAAAAACGGATTTCTTGAAACCTTTTTTATAAAGTATTTCAGCATATCCACGGTATAATTAAAGTTGGTTATAACTCCGTTGCGGATAGGTCTTATCGCTAAAACTCCTTCAGGAGTGCGTCCTATCATCTCACTTGCTTCTTCGCCGATTGCAGCGGTGGTCCCGTCCGTTTTTGATGCAATTACCATTGATGATTCGTTTAATACGATACCGTCTTTGGGTGTAAAAATTTTTACGCTTCCCGTTCCCAAATCAATTCCCAAATCTGTAGCCATAACTATTACTCCCCTCCCTTAATTAGGTAAAAGTTCAATTCCGAATTTGTTTTTAAGTTCCATATATATCTTGCAGACAGGCAGTCCGACTACATTAAAATAGTCGCCTTTTATCCCCTCAACCAACAAAACGCCAAAATCCTGTATGCCATACGCTCCTGCCTTGTCCATTGGCTCTTTTGTATCTATATACGCCTGTATCTCTGCATCGGAGAGCTTTCTGAAGGTTACTTCTGTTCTCTCATATCCCTTAACAAACTTTTTAGTTTCGGTGTCTAAAATAAAGTATCCTGTATAAACATAATGCTTATTTCCCGAAAGCTTAGAGAGCATCAAAAACGCATCTGCCTCATCTTTCGGCTTTCCCAAAACCTCATCTTCAAGAGCAACAACCGTATCGGCAGATATTATTATCGCATCATCTTTTTGCGTTGCCGCCACATTTCTGCCCTTCTTCTCCGCAAGCATCTGTACCATCTCGGACGGAGCAGGATTACCGACTACCACTTCATCGGTGGGGTCTGTTTCCACTCTGAATTTAAGTCCTATATGACTTAGCAGCTCCCTCCGCCTTGGCGATGCAGATGCAAGTATAATTTCTTTCGCCATTTTCTACACTCCCGTTGAGCCAAATCCACCGCCGCCACGCTCAGTTTCGTCAAGCTCCTCTACCTCTTTAAAGTTTGCAATCTCGGTAGGAATAATAACAAGTTGTGCAATGCGGTCGCCTGAATTTACTTTATAATCCTTATCAGATAAATTTATAAGCGGAACTTTAATCTCACCTGTATAATCATTATCAATTACGCCCACTGCGTTACACAATGTAATGCCCTTTTTAAGGGACAGTCCGCTCCTTGGGAATACAAATCCGCCGTAACCCTTCGGGACTTCTATTGCAATTCCCGTAGGCACTGCTTCTCTGCAACCTTTTTTTATTGTTAGGGAACCATCTATTGCCGCCGATAAATCAACGCCCAAACTGCCGTCTGTCGCATATTCGGGCTTTTTTGCATTTTTGTGCAGATACTTGATTTTTATATCTATCATCTATAATACCCCCTTATGAAG
>JAZLIC010000017.1:0-3807 GCA_045617225.1 Clostridia bacterium | reverse complement strand
TATGAAGAAGTCAAAGTATTCCGGTCTTTACGGGGATTACTCATCGTTCTCCAACGAGCTTGACAAGCTGTCCGACTTAGAAAGTGAGGCGGAGTAATTGATACCTAAGCCGAAACAATTAAAGAATTCATCTATTGCCGCTTTGCTTACGCCGTACTCACTTTGGGCGTTGTTCTTTGTCCTTGTGCCGTTGGCTTTTGTAGGATTTTACGCCTTTACCGATGATGCGTTTAAGTTCACTACCGCAAACATAACTCGGTTTTTCACTGCTACAAGCAATATTATATCCGAAAACAACGAAACAACACAGGTGCGGACATATATTTTGATTTCGCTCCGCTCCTTAAAGTTGGCGGCGATTTCCACCGTAATCTGTTTTTTGATTGGTTACCCCTTTGCCTACTCTATGTCAAGGGCAAATCCGAAAGCTCAGAAAACTATGATTACTCTCATAATGATACCTATGTGGACAAACTTCTTAATTCGCACCTATGCCTGGATGACCATTCTCCAGGACTCGGGCGTGCTTAACACACTTTTAGGCAAGTTAAACCTTTTTCCGCTACATATCATCGGAACGGAAACCGCAGTAATTATCGGTATGGTATATGACTATCTGCCGTTTATGATTTTTCCTATCTATTCCGTCCTTACAAAGCTTGACTATACGCTTATTGAGGCGGCAAGAGATTTAGGTTGCAGTTACACAAGTATTTTAAAGCGTGTTATCTTTCCGCTATCGCTTCCGGGCGTTTTAAGCGGTATAAATATGGTACTTATCCCATCGGTCAGCACCTTCTATATATCACAAAAGTTGGGCAGCGGAAAGTTCTTTCTGATAGGTGATGCCATTGAAGGGCAGTATGTATCAAACAATCTCCACTTTGCCGCCGCAATCGCATTTATCCTGATGATTGCACTGCTTATCTGTATGGCAATTATAAAGAGATTGACAATGCGTATGGTGCAAGGGGGTGGCGCAAGATGAAGGCTTTATCCAAAGTATATAACGCAATAATTTTCCTCTTTCTGTTTGCACCGATAATAATATTATTAGTGTTCTCATTTAACGAGAGTAAAAGCCTGTCGGTATTTTCGGGATTTTCGCTTAAATGGTACGGCGAACTTTTCAAAGACGGCAAAACCCTTGACTCGCTTAAAAACACCTTGATTTTAGCAACTATCGCAATGGTTATCTCTGCCGTAATGGGCACTGCCGCATCTGTCGGCATAAATCAACTTCGCAACAAATGGTACAAAAGAATTATAGATGTATCTACGGATTTGCCTATAACAAACCCTGATATTATTACAGGTATATCACTTATGCTGCTGTTTGTTTTTACAGGGCGCCTTTTCGGCGTTTCGGAAAGTCTTGGCTTTTGGTCAATGCTTATTGCACATGTGACCTTCTGCCTGCCCTATGTAATTTTACAGGTACTGCCGAAAATACAACAGACCGACCACACTATTTACGAAGCGGCAAGAGATTTGGGTTGCGGTCCCCTCAGAGCATTTTTCAGGGTGGAGCTGCCGCAAATAATGCCCGGCATTATTACAGGTGCGATTATGGCTTTTACTATGTCACTTGACGACTTTGTAATAAGCTACTTTACGGTCGGCAACAGTTTTCAAACCCTGCCGATTACCATTTACAATATGACCAAAAAGACGGTTACTCCGAAGATGTACGCACTTGCCACAATTATATTTTTTGTAATACTCTTCCTTTTGTTGCTTAGCAATATGACGGACAATAATGATAATAAGAAACTTAAAAACTCAATATAACGGAGGTCAAAAATGAAAAGATTACTTTCACTGTCAGTTAGCATTATTTTAGTTCTTTCCCTTTTCACGCTGAGCGGATGCGGAAACGGCGATACACTCACCCTTAATGTATATAATTGGGGCGAGTATATATCGGACGGAAGCGAAGGCTCCTATGATACTGTTGCGGAATTTGAAAAATGGTATAAGGAAACCTACGGAAAGCGTGTAAAGGTAAACTACACCACCTTTGCAAGCAACGAGGATATGTATGCCAAAATCTCGGGAGGTGCGGTTAGCTATGATGTAATAATCCCTTCCGATTATATGATTGCACGTATGATTGAAGAAGATATGCTGCTTCCCCTTAACTTTGATAATATCCCCAACTATTCCTCAATCAGTGATAACTTTAAAGGTCTCTATTATGACCAAAAAAACGAGTATACCGTACCGTATGCTTACGGCATAGTCGGAATTATCTACGACGCAAATGTAGTAGACGAAGCAGACGCCACCGGTTGGGAGCTTATGTGGAACGAAAAATACAAGGGCAAGATTTTGCAATTCAACAATTCCCGTGACGCATTCGGAACCGCTATGTACAAGCTTGGTATCAGTGTAAACACCGACGACAAGGCTCTTTGGGATAAGGCGCAGGCGGAGCTTATGGCTCAACGCCCACTGCGATACGGTTTGGTTATGGACGAAATCTTTAATATGATGGAATCGGGCGAAGCCGCAATAGGTGCATATTACGCAGGCGACTACTTTACAATGCGTGATGCACAGGCGGAAAATGTTGACCTTAAATTCTTCTATCCTGATAATACCAACTACTATTTAGACGCAATGTGTATCCCAAAATGCTGCAAAAATAAGGATCTGGCAGAGGAATTTATCAACTTTATGCTCTCTCGTGATGCGGCTGTTGCCAATGCAGAATATACATATTACGCATCACCCAACAAGACTGTATATGAGGACCCTGAATATATAGAATATATGGACGACGCTATGGATGTTATTTATCCCGAGATTGATGATTTTGTAACTACATATAATACAAATGCTTACAGGCAGTTGAGCAAAGAGATGCTTGATTATTTAAACACTCTTTGGGAAACTGTAAAAATAAACTAAGGAGCGTAATACTTTGAAACGAGTAAAGAATTTATGGAACTACTTTTCTTTATATGAAAAGATTTGGTTTTTCGGCACAATAATTCTGGCGCTTTTATTTGCAGTTCTCTTTCCGGAAGAGGATATGAACGGTGTAAACGGGAAAATCATTATGTGCCTGTATCTTGCAGATACATTTTTAAATGTTCTCTGCGAGTTATTGATTTCCAAGCAGAGCAGATGGAATTTTATTGTATCTCTATTTGTTGAAGTGACAGAAATTGCCCTTTGTATAGTGACTGCGGCACGGTTTTCAACTATGGCGGTCACATTGTTCTTCTGGATACCTGTTGATATTATAAGCTTTATATTCTGGAACAAAAACAGGGACGAGGAAAGGCAGGACTTAACAAAGGTCAGAAAACTGAGCAGAGGCGGCGCTTTTGCCCTGATAATCGGCATTGTTGTATGGACGGTTGTTGCAGGTTGGTTTACATCGGGACTTAACATTTCCACTGACCTTTTCGGCGGAAATATTGTGGCCGAAACCATCGTTGATTACTTAGACGCTTGCGGTGCCGCAATAGGCGTTGCAAACGGCGTGTTTATCCTTCTGCGCTATCGTGAGCAATGGATTGCGTGGTACATTTACACTCTGCTCAACATTGTAATTATTATACTGTCAGGTCAATATGTCTTACTCGTGCTGGAATTGGCGTTCCTTACCAACTCCACTTACGGATATATCAAATGGACAAAGTATATAAATGAACATAAGAAATTATAAATAATTATGGGGTACCGATACGGTACCCCATAATTATTATCAAAATATTCTTGAAAGTATATAGACTGCCGCCATCATTGCGGAAATTGCCGCTGTGACCTTTATAATATGTTTAAGGAATGTATAGT
>JAZLIC010000016.1:0-2098 GCA_045617225.1 Clostridia bacterium | reverse complement strand
GTTGGTCGGATTTTGCTTCGTAGATGTCAATGACAATATCGTGATGCAGTTTGATGACTATGATGCTATAAAGGCACGGCTTAACGAATACAGAGAAAGTCACAAACCCAATATAAGTTATGATGAGGCTATGGCGAAGTTTAATGACGGTGTGAAATACAAAACCTTGCAGACGGCAGATGCTACGGATTACACCTTCATTGTGGCACAAGATTTATCTGTCGCGGACAAAAATAATGATTTGGTTTTGGTTTCTGTGTCTAAAAACGGCGGATATGCGGTTTTGTCTTATTCATATCATTATGAACAAACGAATTTGAAAGCAGACGGAAATGTGGTTACAGTTACGATTTATCCCTTTGCCGGTCCTCACGGTGCATTGTGGTGCAGTACAGAGTACAATCTGGACGATTACAGATAACGCAATTTAAACAAAAAACTTCTCGATTTGCGAGAAGTTTTTTGTTACTTAAAAGTTAAATAAAATTTGGTATTTTCTATTGATGTTAAATTATTAGTATGTTATTATATTGACTGAGTGTTAAAATATAAAGTTTTTAAGGGGGATTTATATGAGTAAAACAACACTTGTAGTTTTAGCAGCAGGTATGGGAAGCCGTTTTGGCGGCTTAAAACAGATGGAACCTATATCTGAGAAAGGGTCTGTGCTTCTTAATTTTTCGGTTTACGATGCAAAAAGGGCAGGATTCGATAAGGTAGTTTTTATCATTAAAGAAGAACTTTATGAGGATTTTAAGGCAATCGTCGGCGATAAGATTGACGGTATCGAAGTGGAGTATGTTTTCCAAGAAACTGCTTCATTGCCGGAAGGTCGCCAAAAGCCTTGGGGAACCGGTCACGCAATCCTATGTTGCAAGGATATCGTGAAAGAGAATTTTGCAGTAATAAACGCAGATGACTATTACGGTAAAAACGCTTTTACTGAAATTTGTAAGTATTTAAAGTCTGCAAAGGATTATGAATTCTCTATGGTTGCATTTGAACTCGAAAAGACTCTCTCCGAGAACGGCTCGGTTGCAAGAGGTATCTGCGATATTGAGAACGGATTTTTAAAGCAGATTACCGAAAGGACAAAAATTCAAAATCTTTCTTATACCGAAGATGGCGAGAGTTGGATTTCTCTCCCGAAAGATACAAAGGTATCTATGAACCTTTGGGGATTTACTCCGAAAATTTTTGATGTTTTGGAAGAAAAGTTTAAAGTGTTTAAAGAAAACCTCTCTAACCCATTGAAAGATGAGTTATTTTTGCCATTCGCAGTTGATGAATGTGTGCAAAGCGGACTTGCAAGGGTTAGAGTGTTTAATTGTCCGGACAAATGGTATGGTATGACATATCGAGAGGATATTGATTTAGTTAAATCGGCACTTAACAATATGATTAAAAACGGAGAATATATAGGTTTATAGATTTGGAGGAGAAATTAAATGATTAAAGATATATGTGATAAGTTTAAATATCAAGGTATGTTTATCAGTGACCAAGTATACGGCGAAGGCCATATCAACACTACATATCTTATTAACACAACAACACGCAGATATATTCTGCAAAGAATAAATGCAAATGTATTTAAAAAGCCTGATGAAGTTATGTCTAATATTGTAGCGGTTACTGATTTTCTGCACAAAAAAATACTTCAAAACTGCGGAGATGTGTACAGAGAGTCTTTAATGGTAATTCCGACTGTTGATAACGAAAACTATTATATTGACGAAGCAGGCGACTTTTTTAGAATGTATATATATGTTGAGGACACAGTATGTTATCAGATTGTTGAGAATTCCGATGTTTTTTATAAATCTGCAAAAGCATTTGCATCATTCCAAAAAAGCCTTTCGGATTTTGATGCCGAAAGCTTGTATGAAACTATCGAAAAGTTCCACGATACAAAGGACAGATACAGACAACTAAAAAAAGCTGTTGAAGAAAACAAAGCAGGAAGAGCGGAAGAGGTAAAGACCGAAATCGCATTTGCACTTGATAGAGAAAAAGATGCAGGAACAATTGTTGATGCCATAGCATCAGGAGATATACCTCTTAGAGTAACCCATAATGATACAAAGCTTAATAATGT
>JAZLIC010000015.1:0-12718 GCA_045617225.1 Clostridia bacterium | reverse complement strand
ATTTAATAAGCGTAGAGTATTCTAAAAACGATAATATGTTAAAGATGGTCTTTACCGCTTATGAAAACGATAAAGTAAGTATTGATGACGATGAAATTAAAAATTCAATCGAATACAAATTATTATCACATTACGTTAAGGAAATTGAATTTGAAGAAAACAATAACGGGTGTTGTTGTACATTGATTATATAGCGAGGGGGGAAATATATGAAAAGAATATTACCGGTTATAATTGCATTTTGTTTAATAGCTTTGGTTTTCTTGTCTTTACCTAAATCTGAGCAAAATGTCGGCGGAATAGGTGAATTTGAGGATTTGAACAACGCAAAAATCGGTATTCAAACAGGTTTGAATTATGAAGTTTTTACTCGGGAAATGTTCCCTGATGCTGAAATTTGTATGTTTACCGACTTCTCCTCACTTATTCCGGCGGTTTTGCAGGGAAAAATTGATGTTTTTTTAACGGACAGCCCAAGCTTTCCGATAGAAAAAAAGGAAAATCCGAGCCTTGAAAGAATTAAAGAACCGATGCAAATAATTGATGATTGTTGTATCGGAGTGTCAAAATTCAATAACGGAGATAAAATTTTATCGGAAATAAACGAATTTCTGAAAGAGATTAAAGAGAACGGCGAATATGATGAAATGCACGATTATTGGATTGAAAATTACGATCCGGACAACTGTACGGTTGATAAGTCCGGAATAACCGGCGAAAACGGTATTTTAAGATGCACTGCCGAGGCGGCATATGAGCCGATCTGTATGACGGGCGAAAACGGTGAATTGATTGGTTATGATATTGATATGATTTATCGGTTTTGCAGAAAATACGGATATGAACCGAAAATTGAGCCATTGGAATTTGATGCAATGCCGGCAGCTCTTGCATCGGGCAAATGCGATATTGCAACAGGACTGATTAAAGATGATGAAAGAGCAGAAGAAATCATTTTTTCGGACATCTATCTTACATACGAAGTTATTGCCGCATATAATACAAGTAACAGAAGCGGAACCGGATTTTGGGCTAATTTATCACATAGCTTTGAAAAAACATTTATCAAAGAATCAAGATGGAAGATGTTCGGAAGCGGTATTTTAACAACAATTTTAATAGCTTTATTATCTGTGCTGTTTGGTACTCTTCTGGGCTTGTTGTTATTCTTGTGGTGTTTTCACGGAAAGAAAACCGAAAGAAGTGTAACCGGTTTTTTGTGTTGGATTATGAGCTCAACGCCATCCGTTGTTTTGCTGATGGTTTTGTATTATGTGATATTCAAAAGCTTTACGATAACAAACATAGCTGTTTCCGTTATCGGTTTTTCGTTGGTTTTCGGATGCTCATTCTACGAAATAATTCAAGCCGGAGTAAAGGCTGTCGGAAATGGACAAATGGAAGCGGCAAGAGCACAAGGCTTTTCCAAGAACCAAGCCTTTTTCAGAATCATTTTCCCTCAGGCAATAGAGCATTTTACACCGGCATATAAAAGCGAGATTGTTTCAATCATTCAGGAAACATCTATAGTGGGATATATTGCCGTTCTGGATTTAACAAAGATGAGCGACCTTGTAAGGGCGAGAACTTATGATGCGTTTTTCCCGCTGATTGCAACGGCATTGATGTATTTCTTAATTATTTGGTTGTTCTCGTTGTTGACTAATTATATATCAAAGAAAACATTGACCAAAAACAGAAAGCCGGAAAAAATAATTAAATTTTAACGGCTCTATAATTTAATATAAAAGACAGTTGTGAGAACCCCAATATCTATATTGTCCACGATTCGCAAAAATCCTCGTTCGTAAGAATGAGGATTTTCGCAAGTAAAAAGTAATAAGAACCTCACAGAACAAAACGAAATCAAAGATTTCTGTGTTTTGGAGAACCTTGTTATTCGCTTTACTCATAATATGTGAATATGGAAGAAGTAAGGGGCAAAATCGCAAGCGATTTTGATTAAATGAAAATTCTTGAATTTTAAAAAATAATATGTTACAATCTATTGTAAGAAACATAGAGAACTGTAAAAAAGACAAGAAAACCGTCACATTGTCTTGTGATTTAATTGTTAAACAAGATGAAAGAATGTGAGTATCAAGAATTAAGCGTATAAATGATACCCCAAAATGTGCATCTCCATGTGGCATAGATAGAAAAATAGGAAGTTAAAAACATTTAAGTATTGATGACTTTTGTAAAAAAAGAAATACTGATTTTGATGTTCAGGAATTGTAGTTTAATTATTCTGTTGTTGCATGGGAGCCGACTTTAGTTTTAACAGCGAAAAACGGACTATAAAAAGAATATTTTAAAAAGGTGAGATGACATGGCGGTATATATGAGTAATCTTTTGCCTGTGGGAAAAGAGTTGCAAAAGATGGGATTACAGGTTTTTAAAACTGTACCAACAGAAAAGAAAACTGTAAAAATTATTGTTTTAAATATGATGACAACCATCGAGAGAACGGAGCAGGGAATTATAGAAAAACTCAGTTTGTCGGATGTAGATACGGACCTTACTTTTATGCATACAGAAAAGTTTTTGTATTCCAAAGGCAAACAGAACGAAGCAATAGAACATTACAGTAAATATTATAAACCCTTTTCGGATATAAAAGATGAGTATTATGATGGCCTGATAATAACAGGCGCTCCTATTATTCCGGGACCTGATAATATGTTTTGGGATGAGTACAAGGAAATAGATACTTGGGCAAAGGAACATGTTAAAAGTGAATTTCATATTTGTTGGGGTGCTTTTGGGTCGATAATGCAGAGATATGGCGTACAGCCTTTTTGGTATGAAGAAAAATTGCATGGCATTTTTGAAAATGAGATACTTAGGAAAGATAAAATATTTGATGGTTTATCAAATAGATTTCTTGCTATGAATTCACGAGAAATCGGGTTTGATGAGATACAACTTTCAAAAAAAGAGGGTTTGATTATTTTATCAAAAACCGAAAGTGGCGGTCCGACAATTATCAGAGAGCGGGCTTATGACGTATTTTATTCTCTTTTGCACTTTGACTATGTTGCAGACACTCTTGAAAACGAATATTTGAGGGATATCAAAAAGGGAAAAGCCCCACATATCCCAACTAATTACTATGTTAATGATAGTCCGGATGATGGGATAAAAAAAGAGTCATTAGCTAATAGTTTTTTTATCTTTGATAACTGGTTAAATTACTATTGCAGATAATAATAAAGCATCACGATATCTTTATTGTCCGCGTTTTTTGAAGTAAAAAGTAATAAGAACCTCCCAAAACAAAACGAAATCAAAGATTTCTGTGTTTTGGAGAACCTTGTTATTCGCTTTGCTCATAATATGTGAATATGGAAGAAGTAAGGTGCAAAATCGCAAATTTACTTTGCGGTAAACAGGTGAAAATCTTATGCTAAATTATTGCAAATGATATAATACAAAGCAAGTATATAAGTTTTTTGATTATAAGGAGGTTTTGAAAATGAAAAAAAGAATCATAAGTTTAGTATTGGTTTTGAGTGTGATTGCGAGTTTGATGTTTGCTGTGCCCGTAACGGCAAATGCGTACAACAATTGGAGTGACGCATACAAATATTTTGTATTAAATCAAAAATACCTATCATTCGGACAATATTATGAAAATGACGGCGTCCCTTATGATTATTGCGTGAGCACATTTTCGCTTAATGATTTTGAACAGGATAATATACCGGAATTAATCATATATGATAATTCAACAGATATGGCAGGCTCTGTGTGGCATGTCTACAAATTTGATTCCGAAATAAAATATATTGGCGATATAGGATTTAGAACATCATACTTTTATAGAGTAGAGAACTATCCGGGGTTGTTTTTTCAATGTGGAAAAGAGGGATATTTCCCCGGTTATTATTATTCCATTGAAGATGGTAAAATAAAAGATGAACATATATTAACGAACAAAGAAGAATTTAATGGTGAGTATTTTGATTATCCGGTAATTAAAGAAACTGAGAACATAGACTTGTTTAATAAATGTGTAAAATTATCCGGCTTCAATAATAATGATCCGAGCGAATATAGATTGCCTGAATTTTCTTTATCTGAAATCAATTCCATGGGTTGGGACACATTTTTGGAGTATTATGGTTATAAAATGAGCACTTCTGATAACTCTTGGGAAACATTATACCTCGAAAAAATGTTAGAAATTAAAAACGAATATCAAACAGGACTCAGAAAATTCAAGTACGATGGATATGAAGACGAGAATAATTTGTTTTTTACCTTGCAAGATATAGATTTTGACGGTGTGCCGGAATTATATCATACACAATGCAGCCGTTTTGAGGGTGAATACGGTACATCACAAGAGGACGAGGAAATCTATTATATCAAAAACGGTAAAGTAGAAAAGGCAAGAATTGAATCCGACTACGAATTAGGACTTTTGCCGTCGTATTCTAAAAAACCGGTTGGCGATTTTTATGTTGATAGATATCAATATGTAGCGCAAAATACTGCTACGGGTGAAATATCGTTTATAACAAATGATTCATGTAATTACGGTGCGGTTGATTATCCTTCAAGGACATATTTAAGGCTTGAGTTTGATAAAAATAACGGAGTATTAAGGTCAACTCTTCTTTTAAGACAAGATGCAGGGTCATACGAAACCGAACAATATTTAGAAGGATATAAATTTATAGGGGTAGGAACTTATTTTTCTAATACATTCTATGATAGAGTCGGAAATTTATGGGAGTGGAGTGCTCCGTATATTAAGCCGTCCATCAAGGTTACCCTAAACGGTGAAGAATTGTCCTTTCCTCAACCGCCTGTTATCGTAAACGACAGAACTCTTGTTCCTGTTCGGGAGATATTTGAAGCTTTAGGGGCAAGCGTCGATTGGAATGGGGCGACCCAAGAAGTAACGGCAACAAAAGATTCAAAAAAAGTAAAGTTAAGAATTGGCTCAAACACAATGATAATAGAAAACGGTCAAACCTATGCGGAAAAAGAATTAGATGTGCCGGCGCAACTCATAAATGACAAGACTATGGTGCCTGTCAGAGCAATTTCTGAGGCTTTTGATTGCCATGTTGATTGGGACGAAGAAAAACAAACGGTAAAAATTTCATAAGGGTTTATTGAAAGTATGGGTTAGCCTTTATATTATCCGTAATTTACAGAAAAAGACTTGCAAAATGCAAGTCTTTTTGTGAAGTAAATTTGCGATGAAATTTGGGACACAAAATCGCAGAGCGCTTTTGTTTTGATAAATATTGATACTATCTTAAAAAATACTTTATTTTATATTGAATTTTCTAAGATAAAGTGATATAGTTATATATGTTACGGAGGTTTGATTTATGAATTTAGAAGGTAAAATAATTGATTTTTTGGGTGACAGTATAACGGAAGGTTATTTGGTCTTGGATAGGGAAAACAATCGCTATGACAGCAGGGTGAAGAAGCATTTTAAGCTTAAAGAGGCGTATAATTACGGTTTGGGAGGCACCCGCCTTGCTCATCAACACGAGGCGGATATAAAGCCGCGTCACGATTTGTGCTTCTGTGGCAGAGCCTATGATATGAATCCCGATGCGGATTTAATCGTTGTGTTCGGTGGCACAAATGACTACGGTCACGGCGACGCACCTGTCGGTCAGGCTACCGACAAGACACCTGATACATTTTACGGTGCGGTTGACTTTTTGATAAATATTTTGGCGGAGTTATATCCAAAGGCAAAGGTTGTCTTTATGACACCTGCTCACAGAGTGGGTGACGAGAAGCCAAGCGTAAGAGAAACAAAGAAAAGTGATGCGCTTCCTTTGAAAGGCTATTGCGAGATTATCAAACAGAAGTGCGGCGAGTATAATATACCTGTGCTTGATTTGTACGAGGAGCTTGGCATAAATCCGAATAATGAGGAAGACAAGGTTAAATACGTTCCCGACGGCCTGCATTATAACGATGAGGGACACAGGTTCATCGCAGAACGATTGATTAAATTTCTTGAAGATTTAGATTGATAAGTAAAATTAAAAGGCGACCCTGAGCGGTCGCTTTTTTGCGAAAAACAAATTCTTGTATTATATTGTAGGGCAGGGGCTTGCTCCTGCCGTTCTTATAACGCCTTGCTTAAATCTTTTTCTACAAATCCAAAAAACAATTTTTTTGAATAATCGCCCAAGCCCGGTTTCGGTCTGCCACTCCCGGCCGACAATGAAAAAATGTTTTTTTGGAAACGGGCGCCCACACAGGGGCGCCCCTACTGCCGTAACGGCAAATTTTTATTGGCAGATTTTATGTTCCGTATGATACCACTTTTTGTTTTTGTGTCTTAATGCACCGACTATTCCGATAGGTAACCATGTGACAATGTATATCAAAAAGCCAAGCACAGTAAGCGGATTTATCTGTTTTTGCTTTCCGTCTGCAATGATGGCAAGTATCATCAAAATCAAACTTCCCCATATGTATATATTAAGCAAAATAAAGTTAATTGGCAGAGTCCATAAAGCGACTATGTTTAAGTTTATAATTGCCATAGAATATATAACGGTAAAGATTATCAAACAAAGAGGTGACAAAACACTTTGTTTGAGCAGAAGTGTCATGCCGAACTTTTTGGCTTTAAGCACTTCTTTTGTGTATTTAAGGCTTGTATCACATATCCCCTCTGCCCAACGCATACGCTGGCGAAGAGATGAAATAAAATCGTCCGGCTTTTGGTCATAAACCTTTGCGTTATGTGCCCAATCTATCTTTATTCCGCTTAAAATAAGTTTTAGCGTATATTCTAAGTCCTCTGCCAGGCCCTCTTTCGGAAATGGAATTTTCCTTAAAATATTACTCCTTATAGCAAATCCCGTGCCGTATAAATTAACGCTAAGTCCGAGCTTGCTTTTAGAAAGAGATATAAGTCTGTTTTCAAGCCAATACCAAATTGAATGTGCGGCGGCGGTCAGACTTGAATCGGGATTTTTACTGTCAACATACCCTTGCACGACCTCTGCGCCGGATGAGAGATGCTCGTTTATTTCACAGATGAAGTTTGTGTCCGTAATATTATCCGCATCAATAATCGCTATGCAGTCGGTTTTATCGTCTTTAAGTATAATGTCAAATGCTTCACATAAAGCACCGCCTTTGCCGAAAGATGAGGAAGTACGGATAACATTTGCACCGCACTTCTTTGCAATTTCAGCAGTTCTGTCACTGCAATTATCCGCCGCAACATAGACGGAGATAAGCTCACTTGGATAGTTGCTTTCTTTGATACTCTCGATTGCGGCGGCTATAACGCTCTCCTCGTTATGTGCGGGAATAACCACTGCAAAACTGTTTAAGGTAAGCTCTTTTGCCTTGTGACGAGTTTTACCGAAATTTATAACCGAAAATAATGATATGAGAAAGTAGTATAAAGCAAGTATAAAGAGGACGGTTGTGATAATATCAAAAAGAAATCTTAAAACGCTGACTAAAACCATTTAAATCCCCCTCCTCATTTTTACATTTTACATCATTGATATATGTAATGCAAGTGAAAAAGATTACGAAAATAAGATTTTTGAGCATTAAAAATGGGATAAAAAGGGCAATTTAAGCTGGACAAATGACGGAATGTGTGGTATAATAAGACAGTAAAATTTCTTAAAGGAGGGGATTGCCATTAAGACAAAGACTGTGTTTTTTTGTTCCGAATGTGGGTATGAAAGCCCTAAGTGGATGGGAAAATGTCCCGGTTGTAATGCCTGGAATACAATGACCGAACAAGCAGTCACCGTGACTGCGAGCAGTAAAGTGTCGGTGTCTGTTCCCGAAGCAAAACCCCTTAAAGAGATTGATGTAGAGGATACTGACAGATATCATACCGGTATGGGAGAGCTTGACCGTGTTTTGGGCGGCGGAATAGTTCCCGGTTCGCTTGTTTTAATCGGCGGTGACCCGGGCATAGGAAAGTCCACAATTCTCCTTCAAGTGTGTGAGTTTTTGGGCAAAGAACATAAGATTTTATATGTTTCCGGCGAGGAGTCGCAAAGACAGATTAAACTCCGTGCAAACCGTCTTGGAGTTACCACTGAAAACCTTAAACTTTTCTGCGATACAAATATGGATAATATTCTATCCTGTGTTCTAAGTGAAAAGCCTGATGTTTTGGTTGTGGACTCGGTGCAGACTATGTGCAATCCGGCACTTCAACCTGCCCCGGGAAGCGTTACACAGATACGAGATGTTGCCGCCACGCTTATGCGTGTTGCAAAGGAGAATACGATTGCGACCTTCCTGGTAGGTCATGTTACAAAGGACGGTGCTATTGCCGGTCCAAAGGTTTTAGAACATATTGTAGACAGCGTCTTGTATTTTGAAGGTGAGCAACAGCGTGCCTATCGTATAATACGTGCCATAAAGAACCGCTTTGGCTCAACTAACGAAATCGGTGTTTTTGAGATGGATTCAAGCGGTATATCGGAGGTGCCTAATCCGTCGGTTGCCCTTTTGTCAGGAAGACCGGAGGACGCCTCGGGAAGCTGCATAGTTTGTACTATGGAGGGAACACGCCCCGTGCTTGCGGAAATTCAGGCATTGACTTCGCCTACCGCTTTCGGAAACCCAAGGCGTATGGCGAACGGAATTGATTTAGGCAGGGTACTTATGCTCCTTGCGGTGCTTGAAAAGAGAGTCGGCCTTCATCTGTCGGCACAAGATGCCTACATAAATGTTGTGGGCGGACTTAGAATGATTGAGCCTGCTATTGATTTGGGAGCGCTTCTTGCAATCGCATCTGCGTTTAGGGGCAAGCCGCTTGAAGACGGACTTGTTGTAGTGGGCGAAGTTGGACTTACGGGAGAATTGCGTTCCTGCAACTATATGGAAAACAGAGTATTAGAGGCAGAAAAGCTTGGATTTACTAAGTGTATTGTTCCTGCCGCAAACGCCAAGAAGCTTAAAGCGTTTAAAAAGATTAAAGTTTGTCCATACTCAAATGTAAGAGATATAATTCGTGACGTTTTGTAATGCTTGAAAGGGGAAATTTTAGTGTTTAATATAGGTGATAAGGTTGCTTACCCTATGCATGGCGCAGGAGTTATTGAGGGCGTCGAAAACCAAAAAATACTTGGTGAGGAACATAAATATTATGTGCTTAAACTTTTTGTAGGTAATGTTAAGGTTATGATACCTACTTCAAATATTGAAGAAATAGGTGTCCGCAATATAGTGTCCTCAAAAGAAGCGGATGAAGTAATAGGCGAGTTTAAAAGCTATGAGGGCGCAGATACAGAGCCTAATTGGAATAAGCGTTATCGTGATAATATAGAAAAGCTTAAAATAGGTGTATTGTCCGATGTTGCACACATAACCAAATCCCTTATAGTGAGGGACAAACAAAAGAGCCTTTCAAATGCGGAACGCAAGATGCTTTCAAATGCTAAAAATATATTGATATCCGAGCTTGGCCTTGCGAAGGATATGCCGTTTGATGATATTGAAAGTATATTACTTGAAGGAATATCATAATATATGGAGAATGACTATGATTTCTGCAATTATTGTTGCCGCAGGCAACGGAACACGAATGAAAAGTAACATAAATAAGCAGTTTTTGCCGCTTGGCAAAATGCCTGTTCTTGCTCATACGCTATCCGCGTTTGAAGATGCGGACAGCATAGATGAGATAATTGTTGTGACATCTAAGGAGAATATTTCTCTTGTGACTGAGCTTTCAAAGGAATATATGATAGACAAATTAAGCGCGGTTGTTGAGGGCGGCGCTGAAAGACAGGATTCCGTAAGGTGCGGTTTGAGTGCAGTCAAAGGCGACAGGGTTTTAATCCATGACGGTGCAAGACCGCTGATTACCACCACGCTTATTGATAATATTGCAAAAGAACTTGAAGTTTGTGACGCAGTATCTCCGGGCGTAAAGGTGAAGGATACCATAAAGGAGATAGACGAAAGCGGACGGATTATAAAGACGGTTGACCGCACAAATTTGGTACAGATACAAACGCCGCAGGGATTTAAGACAGAGGTTATTTTAAAGGCTCATAAATATGCGTTGGAAAATAAATTAAGCGTTACCGATGATTGTGCCATCTGCGAGGAACTTGGTATAGATGTTTCGGTTATAGACGGTGAATATACGAATATAAAGATTACTACCCCTGAGGATATTGTCATAGCCGAAGGCGTATTAAGAGAGAGGTGTAAGGAATGCGAGTAGGCTTTGGCTACGATGTACATAAGCTTGTGCCCGACAGGAAGCTGATTTTGGGCGGCGTTGAAATTGATTTTGAGCTTGGACTGTTGGGACATTCCGATGCCGATGTTTTGCTTCACGCCATTATGGACGCAATTCTCGGTGCGGCGGCACTTGGGGATATAGGCAAGCATTTTCCCGATACAGATGAGCGTTATAAAGGAGCGGACAGTATTCGCCTTTTAAAAGATGTAAAAGCTATTGTCAGTAAAGAAGATTATAAGATAAACAATATTGATGCGACGGTTGTGGCGCAAAGACCTAAGCTTGCACCTTATATTGACGATATGCGAGCAAGAATAGCAGACGCTTTATCTCTGCCGATTGGTGCGGTGAGCGTAAAAGCTACGACTACCGAGCATTTGGGCTTTGCCGGCAGGGGCGAGGGTATTTCTGCCTACGCAGTTTGCACTATTGAAAAGCCGTAAAAACATCAGAATGTGCAAAATATTCCTGAATAACCATAAATAATTAAGAATAAACAAGTCTAATTGCAAATATTTGCAGTTGATTTTTTGTGATATGTTTTGTATCATAAACAGATGTTTAGCACTCTGATGCTTAGAGTGCTAATGAAGCGGTTATATTAAATAAGGAGGTATATATAATGACAATTAAACCATTGGCAGACAGAGTTGTCACAAAAATGTTGGAAGCAGAGGAAACTACAAAAAGCGGTATTATTTTAGCCGGAAGTGCAAAAGAAAAGCCGCAGATTGCAGAAGTAATCGCAGTAGGCCCGGGGGGCGTGGTTGACGGTAAGGAAGTCAAGATGGAGCTTAAAGTCGGCGATAAGGTTATTATGAGCAAGTATGCCGGAACAGAAGTTAAGCTTGACGGAGAGGAATATATCATCATCAGTCAGAAAGACGTTCTTGCAAAGATTGACTAATATTTTTAAGGAGGAAAGATAAATGGCAAAACAGATTTTGTTTGGAGAAGATGCCAGACGCGCACTTGAAAGCGGCGTAAATCAGCTGGCGGATATTGTAAAGGTTACACTCGGCCCTAAGGGCAGAAATGTTGTTCTTGATAAAAAGTACGGTGCACCGCTTATTACAAATGACGGTGTTACCATTGCAAAGGATATAGAACTTGATGACCCGTTTGAGAATATGGGTGCTCAGCTTGTAAAAGAGGTTGCGACAAAGACAAATGATGTAGCCGGTGACGGTACAACAACCGCTACGCTTTTGGCACAGGCTTTGGTGCGTGAAGGCCTTAAAAATGTTACCGCCGGTGCAAATCCTATGATTGTAAGGCGCGGTATGGCGGCGGCAGTTGATGCGGCAGTTGAAAAGATTGTTGCAAACAGTAATAAAGTGAACGGTAAGTCGGACATCGCACGTGTTGCATCAGTTTCTGCGGCAAATGATGAAGTCGGCGAGCTTATTGCAGACGCAATGGAAAAGGTTACAAATGATGGCGTTATCACCGTTGAGGAGTCAAAGACTGCCGAAACATATTCGGAAGTTGTAGAAGGTATGCAGTTTGACAGAGGTTATATCACACCTTATATGGTAACAGATACAGAGAAGATGGAAGCGGTTTTAGACGATGCTTACATCTTGATAACCGATAAGAAAATATCTAACATTCAGGAAATTTTACCGTTACTTGAACAGATTGTTCAGCAGGGCAAGAAGCTTTTGATTATCGCTGAGGATATCGAAGGCGAGGCACTTTCTACATTGATTGTAAACAGACTTCGCGGAACATTCACCTGCGTTGGCGTAAAGGCTCCGGGCTTTGGCGACAGACGTAAAGAGATGCTTAAAGATATTGCAATCTTGACAGGCGGCGAGGTTATCTCTGAGGAACTCGGACTTGACCTTAAAGAAACAAGCGTAGCACAGCTTGGCCGTGCACGTCAGGTAAAGGTGCAGAAAGAAAACACAATTATTGTAGACGGTATGGGCGATAAGGGTGAGATTGAGGCACGTGTTGCACAAATCCGTGCTCAGATTGAAGAAACAACATCGGAATTCGATAAAGAAAAGTTGATGGAGCGTTTGGCAAAGCTCTCCGGCGGCGTTGCAGTAATTAAAGTCGGTGCCGCAACCGAAGTTGAAATGAAGGAGCAGAAGCTCCGTATCGAGGACGCTTTGGCGGCTACCCGTGCGGCAGTTGAGGAAGGAATTGTAGCAGGCGGCGGTACTGCTTACATCGATGCACTTCCTGCAATCGAAAAGTTGATTGCAACATTAGAGGGCGATGAAAAGACAGGTGCACAGATTGTGCTTCGTGCTCTTGAAGAACCTGTACGCCAGATTGCATTTAATGCAGGTGTTGAGGGCAGCGTTGTTGTAAACGGCGTTAAGGAAAGCGAGCAGGACGTTGGATACAATGCTTTAATCGGCAAGTATGAGAATATGCTTAAAGCCGGTATCGTTGACCCGACAAAGGTTACAAGAAGCGCTCTTCAAAATGCGGCAAGTGTTGCCTCTATGGTTCTTACAACAGAGAGC
>JAZLIC010000014.1:0-12087 GCA_045617225.1 Clostridia bacterium | reverse complement strand
GCCTCCGACTTCTTAAAATTCTTGACGCAAAAGTTTTCAACTATTCCGCCATAAGGAAAGAATGACACATATTTAAAGCCGTTTGGTTTAAGGCTAAATCCCTTATCCGTCATCCAGGCTATATTATTCTCATCAACCATTTTAAGGGTTGCTCCTCTTTCAAGAGCATACGCCATCAGGCAGTAATGCGAAAATTCGTGGTCAAGTCTGCCGCCTGTTCCGCCGATTAGTATTATCTCCTTGCACCCACGCTCTATGGCATAGTCAATGCAAATATGCGTATCTGTAAAATCCTTATGCGACGGATACTTATGCACCTCTACATCTTTCGGAAGCTCCGATACATTAGAGTCATTGTCACCGATTACGGTGTCAACTTTGCACCCCATAGCCTTTGCATGACGCAAACCGCCGTCTGCACAGATAATCAAAGAGCCATCTGTATACTCTCTAAACGGTGCGTAATCCGAAACAGGCGCACTACCGAAGATACAAGCACGCTTTAACATACCGATTCACCTATTCTGCGGATTTCCTTTACTGCACTTGCCACATCATCTGCACCGAAAACCGCCGAGCCTGCAACCAAAACATTCGCACCTGCACGGACGGGCATTTCCGCATTTTTAGCTCCTACTCCGCCGTCTACTTCTATATCAATATCAAGCCCTTTTTCGTCCACAATCTGTCTTACTGCCGATATTTTGGGGTTTACATCTTCAATATAAGATTGACCGCCAAATCCCGGCTCAACAGTCATCAAAAGTACCATATCATAAAACTCTATATATTCTTCAATCAATGATACGGGCGTTTTTGGCTTTATTGCAATCCCTGCCTTAACTCCAAGGGCGTGAAGCTCATCTGCCGCCGCCTTTAAGTCATCTGTAACTTCTGCATGAATTGTAATCAAATCCGCTCCTGCATCTTTAAACGCCTTTGCATAATCAAGCGGATTTGTCATCATAAGATGCACGTCAAAGAACATTTTACTGTCACTTCTTATTGCCTTTACCGTCTGCGGAGAATAGCTGAGATTAGGTACAAAGTGTGCATCCATAATATCAATATGCAAAAACTCCGCTCCTGCTTCTTCCGCACGCTTTACATCAGCTCTTAAATTTCCTGCATCTGCCGCCAAAATTGACGGTGCAATTTTAATTTTTACCATTCTTTTTTGTCCTCTATTTCTTTAAACAATCTTACATAACTTTCGTGGCGTGACATAGGTATTCTGCCTTCCTCCGCCGCCGCTAAAATACTGCACCCCTTTTCAACGGTGTGACTGCAATTTCTGAACATACAATCATTTTGATAGTCATAAAATTCTCTGAAAAGGTCAGGCAGTTCCTCCTTCGTCACATCGTCTAATGTGAATGAGCTAAATCCCGGCGTGTCAATTAAATAACCGCCGCTCGGCAAAACCACAAGTTCACTATGGCGTGTAGTGTGTCTGCCACGCTCTATCCTGGTATTTACCTCGCCTGTTTCAAAGGTGTCACTTCCCAAAAGGCAGTTCATAAGGCTTGACTTACCTACCCCGGAATTACCGGCAAACACCGTCACATTATCCTTTAATTTTTCTTTCAGAATATCAATGTTCGTATTCTCCGCCGCACTGAGCGGTATTACATCAAAACCGCATTTTTTGTAGGTTTCTATCAGGTCAAGTCCATCGTCTAAGTCCGTCTTGTTTATGCATATGACAATCTCTGCTTCTGCGTGTTCTGCGGCGGCAATAAGCTTATCCAAGGTGTATAAGTCAGGCTTTGGATTTATTGGCGCAAGAACGACTGCCATCTGAGTCACATTTGCAACATTTGGCCTTATCAAACTGTTTTTCCTCGGCAGTATAGAGCCTATTGCAGAGAGTCTGCCGTCAGGCTCTAATATAACTTCTGCCATATCGCCGACAAGGGGTTTAAGTCCTGCCTTGCGGAAATTACCCCTTGCCCTGCATTCTATAATTCCATCTTTGGTGTCCACATAATAAAATCCGCCAACGCCCTTTACTATGCGTCCGATAATCTTTTCACTCAAATCGGTAACCTCTAATCAATAAGGCCGCTTCCGTCGCCACTGTTTGAATTGCCGCCGGTATTTGTATTGCCGCCGTTGTTTGTATCAGCGCCGTTTCCCGAATTGTTGTTTCCGTTATCGGAATTATTATCGGAATTGTTGCTCGTCGGCTTCTGTGTAGCCTCAGGCTTTTCGTTATTGCTCGGTTTATCTTCATCGTCATCACCTGTTTCATCAGGTGCCGAAGTCGCTTCAAGCTCTGTGTTGCGGCTTACATAAAGGATAACAAGGTCGCCGAAAATAGCCTTCGTGCCGCCTTTTGGCTCCTGGCTTAAAACTTTGTCAGGCTCGCCCTTTTCGCCCTTTTTCTCAGTAACGCTTACCTTAAAGCCGGCAAGCTCCAATTTTTCCTTTGCCTCACGCAAGTCCATACCTGTGCAGTCCTCAACGGTTATGCTTTGCTGGTCGGTGCTGACAGTAACCTTTATTACAAGGTCATCTCTCTTTTCACGCTTGGTACCGGCTTTTAAATCCTGTTCCAAAATGGTTCCGGGTTTTTCGGAGCTTGGCACACGCTCGCTTACAATAATACTGAATTGGTCTTTGTACTCATCTCTTGCTTCGTCAATGGTCATACCTACAAGTGATGGGATTTCAACCGTGTCTTTATTACCGCTGAACACGCCAAATCCGCCGCCGGTAATGTTTATAAACAATACACTGAGTCCGACAATCACCGCCACTGCCGCCGCTATTGCGATTGCGGTCAGGCGTCTTTCCTTCTTCTTTTGAGCCCTTAATGCTCTTTGTTCATTTATGTTTCTTATCTTGTCCACCTTCTCTTCTTCACTTGAATTATCTTCTTGTTCTTTATCTTTATTTTTCTTTAAACTCTTTTCGTAGTCGTGAATGGCTTTCTTATCAACTGCCGGCATCTTAATTGTTCTGTCGCCGTCATCGTCCAAAAGACTTGATATATTATCAAGCGGCACATCGGGATTATCTAAAACATGACGCAAATCCTTAATTATATCACCGATGTTTGCATATCGCTCCATCTGGTCCTTTTCCATCATTTTAAGGACAATCTGCTCCACTGTCTTTGGAATACCGTCTACAATCTCCGTAGGCTTTATTGCCTGCTCCTGAAGGTGCTTAACCGCAATGGCAACAGGACTTTCGTCTTCAAACGGGAGCTTGCCTGTAAGCAACTCATAAAAGACAACACCCAAAGAATATACATCTGTTCTCTCGTCTGTGTAGCCGCCTCTTGCCTGCTCCGGTGAAAGATAATGGACTGTACCTATTGCATTTTTACCTGCGGTAAGTGTTGACTGCGTATTTGCTCTTGCAATACCAAAATCGGTAACCTTTAACACACCGTCTGTTGTCATAATAATATTCTGTGGCTTTATGTCCCTATGCACTATGTTATTCTTATGTGCCTCTTGAAGTCCGTCACAAATCTGTGCAATATATCCTGCCGCCTCACGCCAAGGAAGGGCGCCCTTTTTATCTATGTACTTCTTTAAGGTTTCACCCTCAACAAACTCCATAACGATATAGTGTATGCCATTATCACAGCCTACATCATATACCGAAACAATATGTGGGTTTGAAAGGCGTGCCGCCGCCTGTGCCTCGGTATTAAAGCGTTTTACGAACTCCTTGTCGTTTTCAAACTCATCACGAAGCACCTTTATTGCAACATTTCTGTCAAGCATCTTGCAATGTGCTTTATAGACACACGCATTTCCGCCTTTGCCGATTTCTTCTAAGATTTCGTATCTGTCCTCTATAACTTTTCCAACTAAATCCATAATTTTCTCTCCTTTACACTTACGAGAATTATCCTATTTTTAGGCAAATAACCGTTATGTTATCTTTGCCGCCGTTTTCCTTTGCAAGAGAAATCAATTTCTCTGTACACTCCTTCGCCGAATCACCGCTTTTAAGCACACTCTTTATATCGTCGTCGGTTACCATTCCGCTAAGTCCGTCACTGCACATAAGCAATATGTCGCCTTTTTGGTACTCATACTCAAAAATGTCTGCCTTTGCCTTTTCGTCCGTACCAAGTGCGCGTGTAATCACATTCTTTTGCGGATGGACTCGCGCCTCTTCGCTGGTTATTGTACCGTTTGTCACCATTTCCGCAACCATGGAATGGTCTTTCGTAATTTGATAGAATTCGTCGCCACGCAGTGCATAGGCTCTGCTGTCACCTATGTTTGCAATATACATCTCATTTTCAAAGACACAGGCAATTACTGCCGTTGTTCCCATTCCGCTTTTTGCTTCATCTTCGCACGCCGCTTTAAATATCTTGTCGTTAGCCGACTTTATCACGCCGTCTAAAAGCATTGGTACTTCTTTTTGGGAATTCTTCAAAAAATCCGACAAAGCTTCCGAGATAACATCTACCGCAGTTTGGCTTGCAACTTCACCGGCGTTATGTCCGCCCATACCGTCTGCCAAAACACAATATCCCGGCACGGTATCGCCTTTAAATCCGCCGATAGAAAAGCTATCCTCGTTAAGCTCTCGCACGCAACCTATGTCGGTTGCACCAAAAACCTCTGTATGCACCTTAAAGCCACTCCTTTCCTTACATTATTTTTTCATATCTTAACTGTCCGCACGCCGCACGGATATCCGCACCCATTTCACGACGGACGGTAGCAGAAATGCCCGCATCCTCCAAAAGGTTTTGAAATCTGCGTATTCTGCCTTGCTCACTTGCTTTATACCCTGTTTCCTTAACCTCATTTACAGGGATTAAATTAACATGAGCAAGCATTCCTTTTAAAAGCTTTATCAGCCCCTTTGCATCTTCGTCTGTATCGTTTACTCCGTTTATCAGGGTATATTCAAATGATATACGCCTGTTTGTTTTCTTTATATATTCCCTGCACGCATCAAGCAAAACTTCTATCGGATACCTCTTGTTTACAGGCATCATTTCGGAGCGTTTGAGATTATCTGCGGCGTGAAGTGAGATTGAAAGTGTTATCTGTAAATCCTTCTCGCCAAGTTCCCTTATCCTGTCCGCAAGTCCGCAGGTTGATATGGTAATGTGCCTGTGTCCGATTCCAAGTCCGTTGTTGTCATTTACAATTTCCAAAAATTTAAGTACATTCTCAAAGTTATCAAGCGGCTCGCCAATTCCCATCATAACGATATTTGAAATCCGCTCCCCCAAGTCACGGCTGACCAAGACTACTTGCTCTAAAATTTCGCCGCAGGTTAGATTTCTCACCTTTCCTGCCCTTGTCGATGCACAAAACGAGCAACCCATTGAACAACCGACCTGGCTTGAAACACAGATTGTATATCCGTGATGATATTTCATAAGCACCGACTCGATATAATTGCCGTCACTTAATTTTAACAAATATCTTCGTGTTTCGTCAATATCGGAAATGAATTTTTCTTCAATTTCTACTGCACCCACCGTAGCACATTCATACAGCCGCTCTCTCAAACTCTTTGAAAGGTTTGTCATCTCATCGAAAGAGCGTACGCCCTTATAAAGCCACTCAAACACCTGCTTGCCGCGAAATTTAGGTTCACCCAAACTTTGCATAAAATCCTGTAACTCTTTAAGGGTTAAGCACTTTAAGTTTATTTTCTCTGAAGTTTGCATATATAAAAACCACTGCCTTCTGTCAAATGAGGTAGCAAAAGCTTCTCCTCTGCCTTATAAAAATCTTCGTTTTCTTTCAGGAAGTTATCTATCTGCAACCTGTTTTCTTCATCGGTAATAGTACATGTACTGTAAACCAAAACACCGCCCGATTTCACATAAGCAGATACCGTATTTAAAATTTCTTTTTGAATTTTTACAAGCTCTGCTATATCTTCCTCTTTAACATTCCACTTTATATCAGGCTTTTTATTTATTACTCCAAGTCCGCTGCAAGGTACATCTGCCAAAATTCTGTCCGCTTTGCCTATGAACTCCTTGCATATTTTTGATGCGTCCTGCTCCATAACCTCAACAGATTTAAGTCCCAGGCGTTTTGCCGCATTTTCAATCAACACGGTTTTATGCTTATGTATATCAAAAGCAACAACTCTGCCCCTGTCGCCCATCTTTTCTGCAATATGCGTTGTCTTTCCCCCGGGTGCGGCACATACATCTATGATAAACTCACCGCTTTTGGGGGCAAGCATCTCTGTCGCAAGCATAGAGCTTTTGTTTTGCAGGGTGTACTTTCCCTCTTTATACAAAGGTGAATTCTCAACGCTAAGTCCTCCCGTTATATAAAGGCAATAGTCAAGTTCATTGTCGGCAGTTGCCGTGATGCCCTCTGCTTTAAGTGCTTCTGTCAGCTCACTCGTTGTTGTTTTTGTAAGGTTTGTGCGGATAGTCGGCGGCTTTACTGAGTTGCCTGCCTTTAATATCTCCTCGCACTCTTTTTCACCGTAAATTTTGAGAAGCATCTCTACCATCCAGGTTGGATATGAATAGCAGAGTGATAAATAATCAGTGATATTATCTTTCGGAAATTCAATTTTATCTTTATTTCTCGCTACACTGCGCAGAACTCCGTTCACAAATCCCGCCGAAGAATTATGTCCGTACTTTCTTGCAAGCTTGACGCTCTCGTTACATGCGGCGCTTTCCGGGATTTTGTCCATATATAAAATCTGGTACACGCCCATTCTGAGTATCTGCATTATCCAAGGAGATAATTTTTTGAGCTTTATTTTGGAGAACATTGAAATCACATAATCAATCGCCATTCTGTTTTGAAGTACGCCACGAAATATCTCCGTCACAAGCCCTCTGTCTGCCTGAAACTCAAATTCGGCAGACAACGCCTCTTTAAGTGCAGCATTTGCATAAGTGCCGTCTGTATCCACCGCATAAAGCGCCCTTAAAACTCTCTCTCGTGCTTTCATTTAGTCCCTCCGACGGCCGTTACTGATTAAGATTAAACGGAGCAGAGAAAGCACCGCACTTACTGCCGCCGCAACATAGGTCATTGCCGCCGCACGCAAAACTTTTCTTGCACCTTTTATCTCTGTATCGTCAAGAACATTATCCTGCCTTAATGTGCGAAGTGCACGATTGCTTGCATTAAACTCAACAGGAAGGGTAATCAACTGAAATACCACCGTTCCTGCAAAAAGAAGTATTCCCAAATCTATGAAAAGTGTAAAGATACTGCCCATATAAGCAAATATCAAGCCAATCATAAGTATCGGCATAGAAAGCTTTGAACACAGATTAACTGCCGGAACAATTGCATTACGCACCTTTATGGGAACATATCCGGTTGCGTGCTGAACTGCGTGTCCTACCTCATGTGCCGCAACACCGATTGCACCTACCGATTGACTACTGTATGTTGCATCAGAGAGGCGTACAACATTTGTCTTAGGGTCAAAATGGTCGGTAAGTTGACCTGAAATATGCTCAATTTTAACCTGATATAATCCGTTATGGTCAAGTATGCGTCGTGCAACCTCTGCGCCTGTCATACCTCGCCGACTGTATACCTTTGAATACTTTTTAAAAGTTCCCGTAACCGCCGCTTGCGCCCATAGGGAAAGAATAAGCGCAGGTATCAATAAAATCATTGTCCAATCATAATAATAAAATGGCATCATATAATCAATTCCTCCTAAATGGTTTATAACAATCTATACGAAAAACAAATTTTTCTGAATTTTCGCCCAAGCCCGGTTTCGGTCTGCCGCTCCCGACCGCAAAGTAAAAATTTGTTTTTCGCGAACGGGCGACCACATATAGAAAGCCCTACTATATCAAAACTTCGTTTAAGTCTATCGTGTGACCGTTTAAGTAATCCCGAACATTCATTCGCTTACTGTCACTCATCTGTATTTCGGTGATATATATACTTTCTTTGTTACCACAGGCAACTTCAAGCTCTTTATCTGCGGTAAGTCCCAAAATCTCACCCGGTTTACCGTCACAAGCCCTGCCCGCTTTGGCAAAGATAACCTTCATAGGTGTGCCTTGATAGGTAGTATGTGCAATAGGCCACGGATTTGTGCCGCGAATTAAGTTCACAACCTCCGCCATCGGCTTTGTCCAATCTATCCGCCCTGTTTCTTTTGAAATCATAGGCGCATAGTTTGAAAGGCTGTCATCCTGGGGCGTTCTCTCCGCCGTACCGTCCGCAAGCTTCTCTACGGTTTCAAGCAAAAGCTTAGCGCCCATCACGGACAATCTATCGTGCAGGGTGCCTGCGGTGTCCTCGGCGGAAATTTCCGTAGCCGACTTCAAAATCATATCGCCTGTATCAAGCCCTTCCGACATAAACATAGTAGTAACACCGGTTTCGCTCTCGCCATTTATAATTGACCATTGAATAGGCCCTGCACCACGATATTTCGGCAGAAGTGATGCGTGAACATTTATACATCCGTATTTCGGAAAATCAAGCACGTATTCAGGTAAAATTTTACCATACGCCACAACCACAATCAAATCAGGCTTCAAGTCATTTAAAACGCCCAAAAGTGCATTATCTTTAAGTGTTTCGGGCTGGTATACCTTTATACCGTTTTCCTGTGCAAACTCCTTTACGGGCGGAGGAAGCATTTTGTGACCTCTGCCCTTTGGTTTATCGGGCTGGGTAACAACCCCCACAACCTCATATTCGGATTTTGTTAAAGCTTCAAGACAAGGAACCGAGAATTCAGGCGTTCCCATAAACAAAATTTTCATTAAATCTCCTCACAACTTCTACTTTCTCATTATTATTATACTATATAAGCCAAAATTTATCAAGTATTATTAAAAAAATTCACAAACTCCGTCAAAAAGGTGTTGACAGATAAAAAAATATGTGTTATGCTTGAAAAAATTAAACCATTGATGCAGAAAAAAAGCAGACAAACACTTTCAGAGCGAGCGGATTACGGTGAGAGTTCCGCAAAGTGTCCTGTGTAATATGGACTGTTGAGGGCAGTGTTAAATGCACTGACGTATGACTGCGTTAAAGTCGGAAGTATGATTGTACTTCGCTAAGTGCACGGTTTTCGTGAAGCAAGGTGGTACCGCGGATTTTTATTCGTCCTTGTCAGCAATTCTGCTGTCATGGGCGTTTTTTATTTTATTTTTTCGGGAGGTACACAAAATGGTATTATTAACAAAACGATGGCGCAAAATAACTTTATAATATAAGAATTTTAAAAAATTATTTTATGGAGGAATTATTATGAAATACAATAACATTGACTTTGACACATACTTTAAAGAATATCCCGACAAGGACGGATTTTTCGGAAAATACGGCGGCTCTTACATTCCCGATGAACTCAAAAATGCTATGTCAGAAATCACAGAGGCATACTTCACGATTTGTAAGTCAAGCAAATTCATAGCCGAGCTTCGCAGAATACGCAAGGAATTCCAAGGCAGGCCAACACCTATCTCGCATCTTGAAAGACTTTCATCTTCCATCGGCAATGTCCAGCTCTATGTCAAGAGAGAGGACTTAAACCACACCGGTGCGCACAAGCTCAATCATTGTATGGGCGAAGCGCTCCTTGCAAAATATATGGGCAAAAAGAAGGTCATCGCAGAAACAGGTGCAGGTCAGCACGGCGTTGCACTTGCCACTGCGGCTGCATACTTCGGACTTGAATGTGACATCTATATGGGAAGCGTTGATATCAAGAAACAGGCACCGAATGTTGCAAGAATGAAAATCTTAGGCGCAAATGTTGTCGAAGTAACAGACGGTCTTGCCACCCTTAAAGAAGCGGTTGATGCAGCATTTGCGGCATACGCAAAGGACTACAAGGACACAATTTATTGTATCGGTTCCGTTGTTGGTCCTCATCCGTTTCCGATGATGGTCAGAGATTTCCAGAGTGTAGTCGGTATCGAAGCCAGAGAGCAGTTCTTGGAATTGACAGGAGAACTCCCCGACGCAGTAGTTGCTTGTGTGGGCGGCGGCTCAAATGCAGCCGGTATGTTCGCCGGATTCTTAAACGACCCTGTTAAACTCTACGGCGTTGAACCACTCGGCAGAGGTCCTAAAATCGGTGACCACGCCGCAAGCTTGAAGTACGGAACAGAGGGTATTATGCACGGCTTTAACAGCATTATGTTAAAGGACGAAAACGGTGAGCCGGCTCCTGTATATTCGGTTGCAAGCGGCCTTGACTATCCGTCATCAGGCCCGGAGCACGCTTTCCTTCACGACTTGGGCAGGGTTGAATATGATGTGGTAGATGACGAAGAAACAATCGACGCATTCTATAAGTTGTCAAGACTCGAAGGCATTATTCCGGCTATTGAAAGTTCCCACGCCGTTGCTTATGCTATTAAGCTTGCACAGACTATGGGCAGAGGCTCGATCCTTATCAACCTCTCCGGCAGAGGCGATAAGGATATGGACTATATCATCGAAAAGTATGGTATAAGATAAAAATATATAAAATATTAAGGGGCTGGTGCAATGAATTTTCTCAAAATTCATTTTGCACCAGCTCCTTTTTAATTAAAAATAATATAAATCTCAAACCACGAGTTAACGGGGTATAATTTTAAAAAATATCAAAAAATACCCCCTTAA
This sequence comes from Clostridia bacterium, assembly GCA_045617225.1. Classification (GTDB taxonomy): domain Bacteria; phylum Bacillota; class Clostridia; order Monoglobales; family Monoglobaceae; genus JAZLIC01. The sequence goes on along the minus strand of JAZLIC010000014.1, from coordinate 1,507 downwards.
CTTGACATTTCAAATAATTTGCATTATAATAAACTCGGAGGTGTATAAAATGAAAAACTTAATCACCGAAAAGCTTTATCCGAGAGAAAAGTATTTATCAAAAATTCGCAGTTTCTATCACGAGTGCGAAATCATAAAGGTTATAACCGGAGTTAGACGGTGCGGAAAATCCTCTATCATGAAGATGATTATCGACGAGCTTTTAAAACAAGGTATTGATGAAGAAAACATTTTGTATTTCAACCTTGACAAACGCCCATACATCAATATCACAAAGCCACAGCAGCTTGATGAACTGATTGAAAAGCATTATCATCAAGATGCGGTGCAGTATCTCTTTATTGACGAAGTACAGAATGTAGAAAACTACGAAGTCATTATTAATTCATGGCGTGAGGAAGGCAATCTTTCAGTATTTTTGACAGGTTCAAACTCTTATCTTCTCAGCGGTGAGCTTGCCACAAAGCTAACAGGTCGCTACTTAGAGTTCAATATTTTGCCATTAACTCTTGACGAATTTGTAGGAATCAAAAAGTTTTTCGCAAAAAGTATACCCACCGATTCACAAGAGCTTTTAAACACCTATATTTATGAAGGCGGATTTCCTTATACCATCAAGCTTGACAAACTCGCCGATAAACGAACTTATGTTGAAGGACTTATTGATGAAATATATGAAAAGGACATTCGCAAGCGGATAAAAATCAGAAATCGAACAGTTTTTGATGCTGTAATGAAATATTTGATAAACAATTTCGGGGCTACAACAAGTATAAGTAATATTGTATACGACCTTTCCAAAAACGGAATAAAAACCAAAGTGGATACCGTAAACAGATATATTCAAGCGTTGGTCAGTGCAAAAATCATTATGCCATGCGAACGCTTTGATATGAAATCACGAAAATCATTAAAGGGTGAAAAGAAATACTATCTTTCTGACTTTTCGTTTTATTATGCAACAAGCACGGATAACCGGATCAATTACGGTCCGGCTCTTGAAAATATTGTTTACAATTACGCCATCAGCAAAGATTACAAGGTAAGTGTCGGCAAAATCGGAAAGCTCGAATGTGATTTTATTCTTCGCAACAAATCACTTTCTTATTCTTATGTTCAGGTGGCTTATACAATCCTTACAAGCAAAGATACAGAAGACCGCGAATACAAAAGCCTCGAAAATATCCGTGGCGACAATTATCCAAAATATGTTATCACAACCGATAAACTGCTTCAAATCAGAAACGGAATCAATCATATCAATTTAACAGATTTTATACTTGCAGAAAAAGAATTTTAAAAGCAAGTAGTGAAAAAACATTTAACGAGCGACATTGATAAAAGGCGTAAAACGGCTATGCTATGCCATTTTACGCCTTTTGCGTATTTATATATTATCAAGACCGAGAAGCACATCAACGGCGTGTTGCATTTTAGAATGCTTGCGGTACGCCATAACAAGCTGATGCTCGTGTTCGTTTAGTTCTTCATTGGAAAGGTGAATGTC
>JAZLIC010000013.1:0-4595 GCA_045617225.1 Clostridia bacterium | reverse complement strand
AACGCTTATTTTCCCTTTTGTATCCTTTTTGCCGTCCGCGGAAATTGCGCAGGAGTATTCTTTACCTTCTCCGTCAAAATCAGCGTACGGACAATATCACTTTTGGGCAGAGGCTTCTTTAAAACCTCCCCTGTTCTGCCGCCCAAATTGCCAATCATCGGCTTTGCTTCCGTTAGCTCTGTGTCAACCTCCTCTGCCTTTAAGGCGATAAATCTGCCTCCGACAGACACAAACGGCAGGCAATACTCGCTAAGTACCGTCATATTTGCAACCGCCCGTGATACAACGATATCAAATCGCTCTCTGTATATTTTGTCACGCCCCAAATCCTCTGCCCGTCCGTGGACAAAAGTTACATCGCTGAGTCCCAAGACAGCACATACTTCTTTTAAAAATGTTATGCGCTTATTAAGAGAATCTACAAGGGTGAGCTTTATATCAGGACGCATAATCTTTATGGGAAGTCCCGGAAATCCTGCACCTGTACCGATGTCTGCGACAGTTGCACCTTCGCTTATATCAATATATTTAAGGGGCAGAATACTGTCCAAAAAATGTTTTATCGCAATGCCGTCAGGGTCACAAATGGCAGTAAGATTCATTTTCGCATTCCATTCAACAAGAAGCTTTGCATAATCGGAAAACTGCTTTTCCTGAGCAGTTGAAAGTTCTATTCCTATTTCCTTTGCTCCCGACCTTAATAAGTCAAGGTTTACCATAAGTATCACCGCCTCGAACATAAGAAAAGGGCAGTCCGTTGACCGCCCTTTCGATTTTTAATAAATTATGCCTCCGGTGCATTTACAGGGCATACATTTGCACAATTACCGCACTCGATACACTCGTCTGCGTTAATAACATATGTAGCATCGCCTTCTGTAATACAAGCAACAGGACATTCACCGGCACATACGCCGCACTTAATGCATTCATCGCTGATTTTGTAAGCCATTTATATCACCTCACACTATGTTTTACAAACTTATGATACTTCATTTTTTTAAATTTGTCAAGTATTTTGTGTATTCTTATTTGAAAATACCATAATTTTATGTTATTATAAAAGTATATAAATCAGGGGGTATTCAAATGGAAAAAATTACGGACAAAAAATCATTGCGCACGCTTACCATTGTCCTTTTTTGTGTATATATGGTAAGCTATATCACACGCATAAACTTCGGCACGATAATTTCCGAAATGGAAAAGGTTACGAAAATTCCTCGTGACCTTCTGTCAATGTCAATCACGGGCAGCTTTATAACCTACGGTTTAGGACAGATTATAAGCGGAATTTGCGGCGACAAAATCGCACCTAAAAAGCTGATTTCGTTAGGTCTTATCACCACCGTTGTTATGAATACTTTAATACCTCTTTGCAAAAGTCCGTACTTAATGCTTGTTATATGGTGCATTAACGGATTTGCGCAAAGCTTTATGTGGCCGCCGCTTGTAGTGATTATGGTAACCCTTTTTGACAGTAAGGGTTACAGCAAGGCAAGCACAATTGTGGCATCATACGGTGCGGCAATCGGTACAATTATCCTTTACCTTATTTCACCGCTCCTTATCACCCTTTTTAATTGGAAGGCTGTCTTTTTCTTTGCCGCAATTTGCGGAATACTTATGCTCCTCGCCCTTAATGCTCTCTGCCCTGATGTAGCGCCGCAACAAAAAGAGAAAACAAATAAACATCCTGCGCAAAATTCAAAGTGGCTCTCCGTAACCCTTGTGTTTATTATGACCGCAATTATATTTTTGGGTATGCTTCGTGACGGTGTTACAACTTGGATGCCTACATATATATCAGAGGTATATGATATCAGTAATATAATCTCAATTTTATCCGGCGCACTTCTGCCTATATTCCATATTATCTGCTCCGCCATTGCCCTTACAGTCTATTTGAAGTATATCAAAAACCCCGTAACCTGTGCAGGCGTGTTCTTCGGCATCAGCACAATATTTGCTATTGTCCTTATTTTCAGCAAGAATGCAATATTATCCGTTATCGCCATGGCAATTATTACAGGTGCATCGCATGGCTCAAACCTGATGCTTATATCTATGTTGCCGGCATTCTTTAAAAAGACCGGCAAGGTGTCTACGGTGTCCGGCGTTCTTAACTCCTTCGTATATGTCGGCAGTGCCGTTTCCACCTATGGAATTGCCCTTTTATCAAAGAATTTCGATTGGAGTTATACCGTGCTTACATGGATTGGCGGCGGACTGATTGGCACACTTATCTGCTTTTCTGCCGCAAAAAACTTTATTAAAAAGTATGGTGAATAATTTAAAAGCTACCGGCTTTGGCCGGGAGCTTTTAAATTACTTTTATACCAACATCGTAACAACAGTCAGGACTATTAAAAATCCAAAATTGAATGCCGAAAAAACTCCTATGTAATAGAGCGTTTTCCCCGGATTGTGCTTTACATATTCCCTGAATGTTATCAAGCTTGCAAGAGATGCTATAAGTGTTCCTACGCCGCCGATATTTACACCTACAAGCAAGTCCTTATAGTTATCGGTAAACTGCGAAAGCAATATGGCGGAAGGCACATTACTTATAACCTGACAGGACAGAACGCTGACTAATAATGTGCTTTTTTCAAGCAAAAGTGAGAAAAAGTCACGGATTGCACCTATTCTTGCCATATTCCCGGAAAAGATAAAGAAAAACACAAAGGTCAAGAGCAATGGATAATCAACCATTTTAAGCGCCTTTCTGTCAAGCAGAAGTAATGCGACGGGAATGATTATCAGTCCAACCAAATATGGGATTGTTCTGAACACAATCGCAATCGATAAAGCGAACAACAATAAATATACTATCGTTCTAATCGGTGCTATCTCTATTTTTTCGTTGGACAGCTCTAATTTTTCAGGTTTTACAAAGCAGATACAACACACCGTTATCATAAAAACGGAAATCAAGAACGGCAGAAGCATTATTGACACAAACTCGCCGTTTGGTATGTTGAATTTGGTGTATAGATACAAATTTTGCGGATTTCCGAAAGGAGTTAGCATTCCGCCCAAATTTGCGGCAATGTTCTGCATAATAAATGTAAACGCCATATATTTTTCTTTTTCCGTGGTAGTTAAAACAAAATACCCAAGCGGAAGAAATGTAAGAAGTGCCATATCATTTGCAATAAGCATAGAACCGACAAAAGTTATATACACCAATGCAAGTATGCTCATACGCGCATTTTTAAATAACTGCACAACCTTTCTTGCAAGCATATAGAAAAAGTTTATATTTTTAAGCGCACAAACAACCGCTAAAACGCAAAATAAACAGGTCAGAGTTTTAAAGTCAAAATACTCTGTATACGACCTGTCTATCGGCACGATAAAGCTTGTTACAACAGCTGCAATCATTGCAATAAGCATAACAACATTCTTTTTAACAAACGCTGTTATATATGACAATTTACTCTTATTTTGCACGCTCATAATTATTTTATCTCCATCTATGGAATAGTGAATAAGTAAAAATCCTCATTCTTGCGAACGAGGATTTATGGTGACTCCGAGGGGAATTGAACCCCTGTTACCGCCGTGAAAGGGCGGTGTCTTAACCTCTTGACCACGGAGCCATGGCTCCTCCAGTTGGACTCGAACCAACGACCCTGCGGTTAACAGCCGCATGCTCTACCAACTGAGCTATAGAGGAATATAAAGCTAAAAAAATTTCTTTAGAGAGCAAATACTTGCTCTCTAAAGAAAAGTACCGGCGACGACATATTTTCCCAAGCAGTCACCCGCTCAGTATTATCAGCGCGGAGAAGCTTAACTACTGTGTTCGGGATGGGAACAGGTGTGACCTTCTCGCTATAGCCACCGATCTCGTCAGCACTAACTTCGCTCATTCCACTTTTGCCTTGCAAAAGTTCCATCTGCTTCGTTGTGCTTCCTCTTTCCCAAAAAGTGCACTTCGTTGGCGCTTTTCGGGAGCCCTATATATATTAGATATACATTAGGTTCATATACTTGTGTTAAAAAGATTTAAAGAGAAAAGCTTAAGTAGGCTTACTCACATAAGTCTTGTTTAGGTCAAGCCCTCGACCTATTAGTATCGGTCAGCTGAATGTGTTACCACACTTACACCTCCGACCTATCAACCACATAGTCTACGTGGGGTCTTACTAGCTTGTGCTATGGGAAATCTTATCTTAGGGTGGACTTCACGCTTAGATGCCTTCAGCGTTTATTCCTTCCGTACTTAGCTACCCAGCCGTGCCTTTGGCAAGACAACTGGTACACCAGTGGTACGTCCATCCCGGTCCTCTCGTACTAAGGACAGCTCCCTTCAAATTTCCTGCGCCCGCGACAGATAGGGACCGAACTGTCTCGCGACGTTCTGAACCCAGCTCGCGTACCGCTTTAATGGGCGAACAGCCCAACCCTTGGAACCGACTCCAGCTCCAGGATGCGATGAGCCGACATCGAGGTGCCAAACCTCCCCGTCGATATGGACTCTTGGGGGAGATCAGCCTGTTATCCCCAGGGTAGCTTTTATCCGTTGAGCGACGGCAATTCCACTCTCATACCGCCGGATCACTAACTCCAACTTTCGTTACTGCTCG
>JAZLIC010000012.1:0-3133 GCA_045617225.1 Clostridia bacterium | reverse complement strand
ATGGAACTTTTCCGAGTGTTTTAATCATTTACTATATATTTTCGCCGTCAGTTTTTGTATATGCCTTAGGGCGTATAACCGCCATTCTGCAAGTTTATATGCGTGGTATTATTCAGGCGGTGTCAGCAGTGCTTCAACTGCTCTTTTGGGTAACGCCTGTCTTTTGGGATTATACTCAATTATCCCAATATGCTCAAAATATTCTGCGTTTTTCACCATTCTTTTATGTAATAGACGGTTACCGAATAAGCTTCCTTAAAACAGGTGATGTTGATATAAAATCAACTATTGTGTTTTGGATTGTTTGCATTATCTTGTTGGTTACGGGCGATGTGATGTATAAGCTTTCACGCCCAACCCTTGCAGATAAACTTTAAACACTTAAAAATGAAAATCTCTTTACATTCTGCGGCTTTTTTGTTGACAAGTAAAAAGCTATATGATAATATATGAACAAGTGTTCATATGAAAGGATGTTTTATAAATGACAGACACCTTAAAAGATACATCGGTAAGTATCCAAAGTATTAGAAAATGTATGCCTTATGATGATGCTTTGTATGATTTGGCAGAATTTTTCAAGGTTTTTGGAGATACTACTCGTATAAAAATTTTATATGCACTTCTTGGCGGTGAACTTTGCGTAAGTGAGATTGCACAGCTTTTAAATATTACGCAGACTGCGGTTTCGCATCAGCTCAGAGTTTTAAAAAATGTGAAGGCAGTAAAGTTTCGCAAGGAGGGCAAAACCGTATTGTATTCTTTAGAGGACGACCATATACGAGGTATTATCGGTCAGGGAATGATGCACATAAAGGAGAGATAAAATGCTTAAATTAGAGAATGCCGTTTGGGAAACACCCGAAGGTGACAGAGTGATAAACGATATAAATTTAGAGATAGGCAATGGCAAATTGGTGGTTGTTACAGGCCCTAACGGAGGCGGCAAAACAACTTTGGCAAAACTGATTGCAGGTCTTGAAACTTTAACCTCGGGAAGGATAATATTTGACGGAGCCGATATTACCGATGTTGATGTAACCAACAGGGCAAAGCTGGGTATTTCGTATGCTTTCCAGCAGCCTGTCCGTTTTAAGGGTATGACTGTCGGCACGCTTTTGTCATTGGCGGCAGGCAGAGAGCTTGAACATTCGGAGTATTGCGAGCTTTTGGGCAAGGTCGGTTTATGTGCGGAGGAGTATATAAACCGTGAACTAAACGCAAGCCTATCCGGCGGCGAGATAAAGAGAATAGAGATTGCAAGCGTGCTTGTTCGAGACACAAAGCTTTCTATTTTTGATGAGCCTGAGGCAGGAATTGACCTTTGGAGCTTTTCTAAATTGGTTGAAACCTTTGAGGATATAAAGAAGCAACAAAAAGGTACGCTTATGGTAATATCACATCAGGAGCGGATTTTGTCAATTGCTGATGAGATTGTTGTTATTGCAGACGGAAGAATTCGTGCAATGGGTGCAAGGGAAGAAATTTTGCCCACCCTTTTGGAAAACGAAAAGGCGGCACGTTGCCCTCTCGGCAAGGAGGAGAGAAGATGAACAAGATAACAGATGAGCTTTTAAATTTGATTTCGGATTTCAAAATAGATTTTAAGGGTGCATATAATATCCGTGAGGACGGTGCTTGTGCGGCACGCCAATCAACAGAGAATATAAAGCTTGAAACAATGGACGATGGAAAAGGACTTTTAATCAAAGTCGCACCAAACACAAAAGGCGAAACTGTGTATATCCCTGCCTGCGTTACAAAGGGCGGCGTTGATGACTTGGTTTATAATGATTTTTATATAGGCGAGGGCGCAGATGTGGTAATCGTTGCAGGTTGCGGCGTGCATACCGATGACCATGGAGAAGCAAAGCATAACGGCGTTCACCGCTTCTTTATCGAGAAGGGTGCAAAGGTTATGTATCAGGAAAAGCATATAGGCACAGGCAAAGGCGACGGCGGCAAGAGAATAAATCCCGTGACCGAGGTCACTTTGGCAGAGGACGCAAGTTTGGAGATGAATACCGTTCAGTTGGGCGGTGTTGACAGTACAAAGAGAATGACAAAAGCTGTCCTTGATAAGAATGCAAAGTTGGTTGTAAGCGAAAAGTTAATGACCGATTATGAAGAATATGCGGAAACAGAGTTTGAAGTTACCCTTTTGGGCGAGTGTAGCGGTGCAGATCTTGTGTCACGCTCAGTCGCAAAGGGGAATTCAAAGCAGGTGTTCAAGTCAATTATAAAAGGACTTACAAAGTGTACGGGACATTCGGAATGTGACGCAATTTTAGCGGATAATGCGACAGTTATTGCGACACCGTCCTTGGAGGCATCAAACATTGATGCAGAGCTTATTCACGAGGCGGCAATCGGCAAAATTGCAGGCGAGCAGATTTTAAAGCTTAAAACCTTGGGAATGACTGACGAAGAAGCCGAGAACAAAATTATTGAAGGATTTTTAGCATAGATATATAAAACATTTTGTTTGCTTTAAGGAGGACATCATTATGAATTTATTTAAAGGATATGACCTTAATTCTTTGGAGAGAAAAAGTATAAAGGAAGCGGCGGAGCTTTCAAGAATAGCGGCGGCAGAGGGTTTAGCCCTGCTTAAAAACGACGGAGTATTACCGTTTGATAATTCAAAAACATTGTCTGTATTCGGCAGAACGCAGATTGATTATATAAGGAGCGGTACAGGCTCAGGCGGACTTGTAAATACCGATTATGTTGTGAATATCTTAGACGGTCTGACGGGCAGAATTAAGATAAATCAGGAATTGTTATCCGTATATAAAGAGTGGCTTAAAGATAATCCTTTTGACAAGGGAGCAGGCTGGGCAAGCGAGCCCTGGGCGCAGAAAGAGATGCCGGTTAGCGACGAGCTTTGCCAAAAGGCGGCAGATAGCTCCGACTATGCCCTTGTTGTTATCGGCAGACTTGCCGGCGAGGATAGGGATAACAAAGCAGAGCCGGAAAGCTATTTCCTCTCTGATGATGAGGAAAAGCTTATCGAAACGGTTACAAAGCATTTTGATAAGGTATGTGTTGCCCTTAATTCAGGCAATATTGTGGATATGAAGTGGGTGGATAAGTATAACGTGCCGTCTGTTCTTTATTGCTGGCAAGGCGG
>JAZLIC010000011.1:0-8106 GCA_045617225.1 Clostridia bacterium | reverse complement strand
ACCGCCCCTACCAACATAGGAATTAGGGATTAGGAAATAGCGATTAGGTTTATGCACGGCTTTTGAGAAAAGATTATTTGCGGCGTTGTGAGAACGGCAGGTGCAAGCCCCTGCCCTACAATTTTTACAGCAAAAAAGGTTGAGCGACTTTTGAGTCGTTCAACCTTTCTTTATACTAAGGATTAGTCCTTAGCCATCTTCTTATATACTTCGTATCTGTCCATCAAATCCTTTTCAGCCTTATCAAAGAGCTGGTCTGCAATTGACGGATAACCCTTTTGAAGCATAAGGTATCTGTTCTCGCCCATCATAAAGTCTTTGATGCTTCCTGTAGGCTCCTTAGAATCAAGGGTAAACGGATTCTTGCCTTCCTCAGCGAGCTGCGGATTGAATCTCCACAAGTGCCAGTAGCCGCTCTCAACTGCCTTCTTTTCTTCGGCGATTGAATTACCCATACCGCCCTTAGCCTTAATACCGTGGTTGATACACGGAGCGTAAGCGATGATGAGTGACGGTCCCGGATATGCTTCTGCTTCTTTGATTGCTGTAAGAGCCTGATTCATATTAGCACCGAGAGCAATCTGTGCTACATAAACATAACCGTAAGTTGTAGCAATCATACCGAGGTCCTTCTTCTTTACCTTCTTACCTGAAGCCGCGAACTTAGCAACTGCGGCAGTAGGTGTAGCCTTTGATGACTGACCGCCTGTGTTTGAGTAAACCTCTGTATCTACAACGAAGATGTTGATATCTTCGCCTGATGCGATAACATGGTCAAGACCGCCGTAACCGATATCGTAAGCCCAACCGTCACCGCCGAATACCCACTGTGAACGCTTTGTCAAGAAGTCTGTTCTGTTTGCAATCTCTGCAACTGCAGGATTTGATTTATCGGCATCTTTAATCAATGCTTCAATCTTCTCTGCGGCAGCCTTAGAACATTCAGCACAGTTCATTGACTCCTGCCATTCCTTAAATGCTGCGGCAAGTTCAGGAGATACTGCATCCATAGCCTGGTCCATTCTTGCAGACAATGTCTTTCTTATCTTTGCATTTGCCTTAACCATACCCAAACCAAACTCTGCATTATCCTCAAAGAGTGAGTTAGCCCAAGCAGGTCCTCTGCCGTTCTCGTCCTTGCAGTATGGCATTGAAGGAGCACTACCGCCCCAGATTGAAGTACAACCTGTTGCGTTTGCAACCATCATTCTGTCACCGAAGAGCTGAGTGATAAGCTTGATATACGGTGTTTCACCACAACCTGCACAAGCACCAGAGAATTCAAGATACGGCTGTGCAAACTGTGAATTCTTAACATTTGCAGTCTTATCAACAAGATTTGACTTGTTTGTAACCTTATCCATAGCGTAGTTCCAGTTAGGTTCTTCCGTAGGTGTAACATCATCAATAGGCTTCATAACAAGAGCCTTGCCCTTAGGTGCAGGACATACATTAGCACAAACGCCGCAACCCAAACAGTCAAGCGGTGATACCTGCATTCTGAATTCCAAGTCTGCAAAGTCCTTACCAACTGCCTTTAAGGTTTCAAATGATTGAGGTGCAGCAGCCTTTTCATCTGCATTTACAAGTACGGGACGGATAGCAGCGTGCGGACATACCAATGAACATTGGTTACACTGGATACATGTATCCTTGTTCCATTCAGGAACCAATACTGCAACACCGCGCTTTTCGTATCTTGATGTACCTGTTTCAAATGTACCGTCTTCTCTGCCGTTGAATACGCTGACCGGTAACTTGTTACCACGCTGACCGTTTACCGGGTCAACAATATTCTTGATGAAGTCAGGTCTGTCAGTTGCACTTGCAGCTGCGTCTGTTGCATCCTTCCAGGATGCAGGAACTTCAACCTTGTGAAGTGCATCAATAGCACCGTCAACTGCGGCACAGTTCATATTAACGATTTCGTCACCCTTCTTACCATAGGTCTTTTTGATAGCGCCCTTGATAAGTTCAACTGCCTGGTCAAACGGGATAACCTCTGAGAGCTTAAAGAAAGCACTCTGTGTAACCATGTTGATACGGTTCGGGCCGAGTCCAACTTTAACTGCAACATCTACCGCATTGATAGTGTAGAAGTTAATATCATTCTCTGCGATGTACTTTTTAACATTTGCAGGGAGCTTCTCGTCAAGCTCTGCATCTGACCATACGCAGTTCAAGAGGAATGTACCGCCCTTTTTAAGGCCGTCCAAAACATCATACTGATATACATAAGCAGGCTTGTGGCAAGCGATGTAGTCAGCTTCGTCAAGGAGATATGTTGACTTAATAGGTGTCTTACCAAATCTAAGATGTGACATTGTTACGCCGCCTGACTTCTTTGAGTCATAGTCAAAGTATGCCTGTGCGTACATATCTGTGTTATCACCGATAATCTTGATAGCGTCCTTATTTGCACCAACGGTACCGTCTGAGCCGAAGCCCCAGAACTTACAACGGGTTGAACCTGCCGGAGCAGCGTTTACACGCTCACCAAGTTCAAGTGAAAGGTTGGTAACATCATCGTTGATACCGATTGTAAAGCTCTTTTTCGGAGCCTTTGCGTCCATATTGTTAAATACTGCAACCAACTGTGTAGGTGTAGTATCCTTTGAACCAAGACCGAAACGACCGCCAACGATTTCAGGAGCGTTGGCGCAGTCCTTGTAGAGATTGCAAATATCAAGATAGAGCGGTTCGCCAAGTGAGCCCGGCTCCTTTGTTCTGTCAAGCACTGCAATCTTCTTAACTGTCTTTGGCATTACGTCAAAGAAGTACTTTGCAGAGAACGGTCTGTACAAGTGAACTTCAAGTACACCAACCTTCTCGCCCTTTGCGTTCAAGTAATCAACTGTTTCTTCAAGAGCCTGACATACACTGCCCATAGCAACGATAACCTTTGTTGCATCAGCGGCACCGTAGTAATTGAAAGGCTTATAGTTTCTGCCGGTAATCTTGTTGATTTCCTTCATATAGTCGGCAACAATGTCCGGAATTTCTTCATAGAACTTGTTAGATGCCTCTCTGCCCTGGAAGTAAATATCACCGTTCTGTGCAGTACCGCGGAGAACAGGATGTTCAGGATTGAGTGCGTTATCCTTAAATGCTTTAAGTGCATCATAATCAACTAACTTTGCAAGGTCCTCATATTCCATAACTTCAATCTTCTGAATTTCGTGTGAAGTTCTGAAACCGTCGAAGAAGTGAAGGAACGGTACACGACCCTTAATTGCGGCTAAGTGTGCAACACCGCCCAAATCCATAACTTCCTGAACACTGCCTGATGCAAGCATCGCAAAGCCTGTCTGACGGCAAGCCATAACATCTTGGTGGTCGCCGAAGATGTTAAGTGCGTGTGCGGCGATTGCTCTTGCGCTGACATGGAAAACTGTAGGCAAAAGTTCACCTGCAATCTTATACATATTAGGAATCATAAGAAGAAGTCCCTGTGACGCTGTAAATGTTGTTGTAAGTGCGCCTGCCTGAAGTGAACCGTGTACTGCACCAGCAGCACCTGCTTCAGACTGCATCTCTACAACTTCAACAGTCTCGCCGAAAATGTTTTTAAGTCCCTTTGAACTCCATTCGTCAACATATTCTGCCATTGTTGATGAAGGAGTAATCGGATAGATAGCCGCAACTTCTGTAAACGCATAGGCGCAATGTGCAGCAGCGCAGTTACCATCCATGGTTTTAAAATGTTTAGCCATTTTAAATTGCCTCCTTAAATATTTAATGTTTTATTATTATTTCTGATTAGTGGCTATGCACCACTAATCAGTATAGCACATTTGTTTTCTACTTTCAAATGTTTTTTTTGACATTTTTCAATTTTAGTCATTTTTTATATAAAAATATCTTTTTATTATTTTTATATGTGGTATTTACTATTTTAAAATGGTATGATATACTATAAAATATAATAATCGGATTACTTGGGAGAAGTGATAAAATGAATTTAAATGGTCTTAAAAAACACCTCGGTATTTTTATCAGTGTTTTTTTGCTGTCGGTTATGGTAATCACCGTTTATAAAACCTTTGACAATTTAAGCATAATATTTGAGTGGCTACATTCCTTAGGCAAGCTTTTAACTCCGTTCTTTATCGGTCTTGCTCTTGCATACCTTCTGCATCTTCCGTGCAGTAAAATTGAAAAATGGATTAGTATGTCAAAAGTAAAGTTTTTGAATAAAAATAAGCGAGCCATTGCAACAATATCCATTTATGTTGTATTTTTGATTGCGGTTATCCTGCTCCTTTCGGCACTTATACCTGCTATTGTAAAGAGTCTGCACGACTTTTTGGAGCAACTGCCCGGAATAGTTATGTCGTTTGTGGATTGGTTTAACTCGCTTAACATCTATCATATTGACCTGAACGCATTTTCTGTGCATAAAATCTTATCAAGCGACTTCTTCTCTCTGCCTGATTTGATTAACAAGTTCTTTTTAAGTGATGTAAATAAGTATTATAAAGGCGTACTCAGCGTAGGCACATGGTTCTTTAACGCATTTATGGGTATTATTATTTCTATCTACCTGTTGCTTGACCGCAAGAATTTAAAGAATGGCACAATGCGTCTGATAAGGCTTTATATCCGCCCGAATATTCGCAAAGTTTCCGGAAAATATTTAAGACAAATCGATAACTTTATAAAAAAATATATATATTGTATGTTTATTGATGCAGGCATAGTTTTTATACTTTCATTTTTAGCACTTGCTCTGCTAAGGGTAAAATACGCACTTGTATTTGCTTTGATAGTGGCATTGCTTAACCTGATACCGTACTTCGGTGCGACGATAGGCGTTATCTTAACCGCTCTTGTTACAGTATTTACCGGCGGTTTTACCAGGGGCATAATCGTTGCGGTTGTTTTGATTATCCTTCAACAGCTTGACGGAAACCTTATTCAACCGAAAATCCTTTCCGGTCAGCTCGAGGTAAAGCCTGTATGGGTTATCTTCGGCGTGGTAATCGGCGGTGGCTTGTTCGGAATACTCGGTATCTTCCTGGCAGTACCGGTAATTGCCCTTTTGCGTATCATCTTGCTTGATATGATGGACTCTCGTGAGAAAAAGCTTAATGCGGAAAAAATTGAAAATCAAACTCAATCTTAGGAGGTAATACGATATGGAAAATTCAAAAAAGACAGGAGAACTTTTAAACATACTGCATAAGAATTGCAGACTTTCATTAGAGGAAATGGCGACCATGCTTGATATGTCCGCCACAGATTTGGCAGACGAAATCACTGCCCTTGAAAAGGCAGGGGTTATCTTAGGTTACGGCGCCAAGATAAATTGGGACAAAGCAGAGGCAGACGATGCGGTAACCGCTTATATTGAGCTTAAAATTACTCCCCAACGCAATCAGGGATTTGACAGGATTGCGGAGCGTATATACCAATACCCACAGGTAAAGGCGCTCAGCTTAATGAGCGGCAGCTATGACTTCGGCATAACAATCGAAGGCAAGAGCATTAAAGAGGTTGCCCTTTTTGTATCGGAGCATTTGGCACCTATGGAATCGGTACTCAGTACCGCTACGCACTTCGTACTTAAAAGATACAAGTATGACGGTGAGGTATGCGCAAAGCCCGAGAAGGACAAAAGGGAGGTTATCTCTATATGAGTTTAGACATAAAAAAAGTGCTAAACCCCACCGTATATAACATTCCGCCATCAGGCATACGAAAGTTCTTTGATGTTGCCTCCGAGATGGATGATGTTATTTCTCTGGGCGTTGGCGAGCCTGACTTTGTCACACCGTGGCATATCAGAGATGAAGGTATACTCTCTTTGGAGCAAGGCAGAACATACTATACTTCAAACTCAGGTCTTAAAGAACTGCGCAGTGAGATTTCCGCATACTTAAACCGCCGCTTTAACCTCAGCTATAACCCGCTTGAACAGATTTTAGTTACCGTCGGCGGAAGTGAGGCGATTGACCTGCTTATACGAACGGTCATAAAACCCGGCGACGAAGTCTTAATCCCGGAGCCGGCATTCGTTTGTTATAAGCCGATTACCGCACTTGCAGGCGGAAAGCCTGTAACCATTGTAACCAAAGCCGAGAATGAATTTCGTCTGACTGCCGAGGAGTTAAAGGCGGCAATCACTCCAAAAACAAAAGTGCTTGTTCTTCCATTCCCCAACAATCCGACAGGAGCGATTATGCGGCGTGAGGATTT
The DNA here is from genome assembly GCA_045617225.1 of Clostridia bacterium. Lineage (GTDB taxonomy): Bacteria > Bacillota > Clostridia > Monoglobales > Monoglobaceae > JAZLIC01. The sequence continues at coordinate 1,908 of JAZLIC010000011.1, read as the reverse complement.
GGAGGCACTTGCCGAGGTACTTCGCAGCACAAATATTATCGTTTTAGCCGACGAAATTTATGCCGAGCTTACATATGGCACTCATCATACTTCTATTGCAGAAATTGACGGTATGTACGAACGCACGGTTTTGGTAAGCGGATTTTCAAAAGCGTATGCAATGACAGGTTGGCGTTTAGGGTATGCTTGCGGTCACCCTGACATTATCAAGGCAATGACAAAGGTACATCAGTTTGCAATTATGTCCGCTCCTACCACTGCACAATATGCGGCGATAGAGGCACTTAAAAACGGTGACGAGGATATAGAGATGATGCGTGCCGAATACGAGCGCCGAAGAAATGTTATTGTAGGCGGATTTAACGATATGGGTCTTTCCTGCTTTATGCCAAACGGTGCATTTTACAGCTTCCCTGATATACGCAGTACAGGTCTTGACTCTGATACATTCTGCGAAGAGTTGCTCTATGAAAAGAAGGTCGCAGTCGTATCGGGCAACGCCTTCGGCAAGAGCGGCGAAGGATTTATCCGTTGCTCTTACGCATATTCAATTGAAAATATCAACGAGGCATTAAACAGAATAGAATCATTTGTAAAACATAGATAAATTTTAAAAAACGACCACAAAAGGTATCAAAAACCTTTTGCGGTCGTTTGTGTTTCAGTCAAGGTCTTCAGTGATAAAGCGTCCTATACTCGGGTCGTAGTATCTGTTACGCAGGTAGATAAGTCCGCTTTCTGTATCGGTATACTCGCCTGTGTATCCAAACGGGTTGTATACAAACGGGTCGGCGGTGCGGCGTTCCCCAAATGGCTCGTTTGGTCATTGAATCAAATTTTGCTGTATTGTTCCAAAATCTATTTGCTCTAAATATAGCAGCGGATAACTTTGAACCTCTTCGCCATTTTTATACACTCGTATAAAATAAGCAGGCGTTGACCAATAAACATCATCTATAATGTTTACCTTAAAGCTTTTTTTGTTTTCATATAGCACCTTCCTGTCTGAAACAACCAACAAATCTTCCTCTACACCTGTTTCTGTTATACAAAGAACCCAATCTGTTACTTCATCATTTTTTACCTTAGATAACGGATACACTACTTTGGCATCATAAGCTTTAAAACAAAACAGCCATATACATAAACTTATAGTGACTATAACACCAATGATTACTAATACTTTTTTCATATTGACTTTACCTCGTAAATTTAATAGCTCCAACATAGAGCCATTTGTGAGCCATTTGTAAAATAGTACCAAAAAAATGTACGTCCCCAAATGGTTCTCTGCTTACCTCTGTTCAAAATAATACCAACTATCTTGAATCTTCTCATACGCAGTAATTAAGTCCATGTTTCCATTATAGATACCACCCGGACAATATACTATTCCACGCAATCTGTCAAAGTTCCTATACTTATAAAAATATATTGCCTCCTCTTCTTTAGAAATTTTATAATACCCTGTAACGTCCAAGTTTTTCCATTCTTCGGTATTAAAAATTCTTTTAGACACAGTACTGTTAATTGTTGGTATCTTATCATCATAGATTATTGTATTCTTATCAACATATATGAAAGGATATTCATATAAAGTCAAACAATTCACCAACTTATTAAATTCGTCTTTTAAATTGCTATAGTCTTTAATTATAGATCTTTTTTCCATTTCAGGGCGAATACAATACACATTCAACAGCAATATTAGTATCGCAGCAATAATCACAAACATTAATTTATTTTTCCTCATAATTATAAACTCCTCTATAAAGCCATAAAAAATTGATATATTTCAGGATGTTTATCATAATAGAGCTGAATGCCTCTAGAAATAGAAGGCCAATCAGATAATTCGGACCTTATCTCATTCGAATTTTTAGGTTTTGCAGCTAAAAAAGAGCCTGT
>JAZLIC010000010.1:0-11796 GCA_045617225.1 Clostridia bacterium | reverse complement strand
CCATAGCTTTTGCCGTCTGCAAAGACCTCAAAGCGTCCGTAGTCAATACCCTTTGAGCCGTATATATCAATAGCTTTGCCTTTTATATTCACAGTTATGTAGGAATTCTTTTTTGTAGATTTAGCAAGTGCGTTTCCATATGTATGGAGATACATTCTTTCATTTTCGGTTATGCCCTCACGCCAGCCGGGACCTTCTGCGGTTATGATTTCCCAATCGCTTGAAAGTTCGGCATCTTTTGCCGAGATTGAATGTACCTTTACTTCATTTGGATTATTCTTTTTCGGTGCGTTTGAAAGCTTTGTGATTTCGTCACCAATAAGCTTGTCCTTTTTTTCGTCTTCAATCAGATAGTAACGCATACCGTTTGGATTTTCGATAAAGTGATTTTTGCCATCGTCATCAATAAAGACATCTCCGCACTTGATTTTCCAAAAATCCTTTATGCCTTCAACTGCATAAATGGCGGAGGTTTGGTCCCAACTGTTCATTTTCCACCAAGCGATATTTAGCGGGCTGTCGGGTTCTATCTCATCGACAAGCGGAGCCGATACCACGCCGTCACCTACGCTAAAACCGGAGTATACAATAGATGCGGGGCAGTTCTCTGCCACATATTTCGCTGACTCAATATCTTGGAATATATTAAACTCAGCAAAATCCGAGTTTGGCCATTGACCTGCCATTGCAGAGATAAGCTTGACTTTTTCTGCAACCAACTCTATTCCGCTTAAAGGTGAATACTCATCCGAAGTTGATTTTAAAAGGTCAGCAATATTTGTCTGCATTCCTGTTGCGAGAATCGTAACGCTGTTATCATCCGCTTCGCTCAGTACTTTCCTGTATATGGATACTGCGTTCGGGGCGTATGTACCGTCCTTTATCGCGGTTTCGTACTCGGCGGTAAGACGGATATTGAAGTTGTTGCCTCTGGACGTTGGCATAATATAATCCTTTGTTTTCATTGTGCCGACAGGTATATCCCTGTAACCGTAGTATGTGTTAAGGGCGCTTAAATACGGTGCACCGTATGGCGAAGATGTGTCGCTGACTGTTGCCAAAATCTTTGCCTTGCCTGTGTTTGCATAATGGTAGAGCATAGTCAGAGCGGCAGTATCGTCACCGTCAGGGCCCGCATCGGTATCAAATATTATGTTTTTTATTCCCGGATTTTCTCCCGGGTCGGTCAACTTTTTGTATGTCATATTATCTTCCTCATTTTTTAAGAGCCATTGCTTTTCGTATGAGTTCTAATATATCAACATTTCCCATCGAGCCTGAAACCGTAATCCTCTTTAAGTTTTCAAGTCCGTCATCTGTCATATTTACTTCAAAGTCCTCTGATGTTGTGTTATCACCTACCAGAAGCTGCACATCATAGCCTGCTTTTCTTGCGGAAATAACGGATACAGGGTTATAGCTTCCGTATGGGAAGGCTATCATATCACAGATTTTGTTCAGGTTATTTTCAATCATCATTTTGGATTTTCTAAGCTCACGCACGGTAGCATTTGCATCAAGTTCTGCCACATGTGCATGCGATGCAGTGTGCGACTGAATATCAATAATACCGCTGTTTTGCATTATTTTAGCTTCCTCCCAGGTGAAGTGGGAGTAGTTTACCACACCGTCACCTGCCCTTGCACCGACTGTATCTGTCACCACAAAGATGGTGGCCGGGATTTCCAGCTCCTTTAAAATCGGATAGGCTATTTCGTAATTACTGCTGTAACCGTCGTCAAATGTAACTATAATAGGGTTGTCCGGCAATGTTACAGAGCCGTCGGTACATTTTACATAATTGCAATAATCACGCAGACTTATAGGCGTGTAACGGAATTTTATGGCGTTCATATGCTTGCGAAAATCCGAAGGTGTTATCATAGAAATCGCAAGTGATGGGTCATATTCGTCCGTTATATGGTGATATAAAAGTATCGGCACACGCAAATTCTTCTTTTGTGGGACAGGAGTAGGCTCTGCCTCCGGGGTAGCTTCCGGGGTAGGCGACGGTGTCGCTTGGGGAGCTTCTGCCATTGTACTGCCCGGAGCCCTGTTTTCTGCTGCATCAAGCCAGGCAGGCTTTGGCGGCGGAGTCGGTTCTGTTGATGTATAAGAAGTTGGCCGCGGTTTTGCAAATACTGTCTGAGCGATTACCAAAAGCAGTATAAGTATTGATACCGCTTTAAGACTCTTTTTAAACATCTCAATCATCTCCTAAAGTACAAGTTTTGTTCGTGCGATAAACTCTTTGTTATCTCTTGTCTTGGTAAGCTGCGTCAAAAGCTTTTCCGTAACTTCGGCGGCAGGTTGATTTGCAAATGCTTTTCTTATCTGCCATATTGCGTCTAACTCCTCAGGCGTGAGCAAAAGTTCTTCTTTGCGAGTGCCTGATTTTGCAATATCTATTGCAGGGAAAACACGTTTTTCCTGCAATCGCCTGTCAAGATGAACTTCCATATTTCCTGTGCCCTTGAATTCCTCAAAAATCATATCGTCCATACGACTTCCTGTTTCAATAAGTGCGGTTGCAAGTATTGTCAGGCTTCCGCCTTCCTCAATATTTCTTGCGGCGCCGAAAAAGCGTTTCGGTTTATATAGCGCACCCGGGTCAAGACCGCCGGAGAGCGTTCTGCCTGTCGGCGGAATGGTTAAATTATAAGCTCGTGAAAGACGAGTTATACTGTCTAAAAGGATTACCACATCTTTTTTATGCTCAACTAACCTTTTGGCACGTTCTAAAACAATCTCCGCAACCTTGATATGATTTTCCGGCTCCTCATCAAAGGTGGAGTAGAGTACCTCACCTTTAATGCTTCGCATCATATCGGTAACTTCTTCAGGGCGTTCGTCAATTAAAAGAACGATAAGCTTGACCTCCGGATTATTTTCGGTGATACTGTTCGCAATGCTTTTTAAAAGAGTTGTCTTTCCTGCCTTAGGCGGTGCGACTATCATACCTCTCTGACCTTTGCCGAGTGGTGCGATTAAATCAATCAAACGCATTGCATAATTTGGCTTATCCGTGCTTAGGCTAAGACGCTCTTTGGGATAAATCGGAGTCAGGTCATCAAATGACTTACGATGGATTGATACATCTATTTTGTCGCCGTTTACGGTCTGGACATATAAAAGTGCCTGATAACGCTCGCCCTCGTGTTGCATTCTGGCGTTACCTACAATAAAGTCACCGGTTTTGAGCCTGAAACGGCGGATAATTGTCTGTGCAACATATACATCACGCTCGCCCGATTGGTAGTTGTCGGAACGCAAAAAGCCATATCCGTCATCCAGGACCTCCAAAACGCCGCCTACCAAATTTGTGGGGCGTGGGTTTTCCTTTTCGGAAGTATCTGTTTGTGTCTTTTCTTTGACGGGCGAAGCCGCCTTTGGAGCTTCTTTTTGTGGATTTTCCTCTGACAAAAGGTCAATAAGCTCTTGCTTTTTGTATTTGCTTATATTGGATATACCATTTTCCTTTGCCAACTTTTTGAGTTCATCAAGCTTTAAATTTGTTAACTCTTTTTTATTCATAAAAATCTCCTTCAATAAGTCTAAAAAACCTTAGTTATGATATAAAGTCCATAGGTCCTTCGGGTGTGAGCATTTTTATAATTGGATTGTTTTCATATAAGAATTTCAGCAGATATGAATTATTTATGCTCTGCTCCAAAGTATTATTATCCAAAAATGATGAGCTTACATAAATAACGGAGAGTACAATCAATATGACAACTACGGCTTCTGCCGCACCTAATGCCGCACCGCCGAGCTTATCTGCCGTTCCCAGAATAGGCGTTTTGGATACAAGATGAATGGTTTTTTTGATTATCCTGACTATAATCCAGGTTAGGATTAGGACTATTACAAATGAAATAATATTCAGGGATAGATGAACAAATTTTGCATTTAAGGCTTCCATAATGTTCATTTGCTTGTTTTCTACCATACTTTGAAGGTATGGCGGCAGAGTATCTGCGGCGGAAGTGTCAGGGCTTTTAAAAAAGTGTGACGAAACCCAGGTATCAACGTTAAGCAGAACTAAAATTTCCGATACCTTTCCGTATAAAAGCCACGCTATGAAAGCGGATACAAAAAAGGATACAAAACTGTATATCATATATAAAAAGCCTTTTTTGTAGCCAATACATAAAAGTATTATTATCAGTACAATGGGAAGTAGGTCAACTAAGAAGTTCATAGTACGCCTCCTTTATTATTTTATGCGCAGAATATTTGCATCTGTACCGCTTACTGCCAAAACAGAGCTTTTGTCATCAAAGATGCCTATGCTTTTTACATCGTGGGGAAGTGTAACGGTGCGTTTGCATTTTCCACGCGGTGTTATCCGCATAACATTTTTCTTTTCACCAAGAACGATGACATTATCAAGAATATCAAAGCAACGCACCTGACCGTTTGCGGTATAGCTTCCGCTTTGACGGCCGTTTTTTGTCTTATATATTTCTACAAGGGAGTTTCCTCTGCCGTCTGTGCAAAGAAAGCCCATAAACTTATCGTCAACTGCAAACAATGATGGATTTTTACCTGCAAGACTTGTGTTAAAACGCTCTTTTCCCTTTTTACTATATCCCGAAAAGTCCTTATCGGATATTGCAATAAGTGTATCGTTTTCCGTGAATTTAAGATACGAAACAAAAGCGTCATCTCTAATCGGTGTATTTATGGTTTCGCCACGGCGAATGTCTATAAATAAAATTCGTGTATAAGCGCTCTCTTTATCGCTCATAAGTTGCGCAATGGCAAGATAACGTCCGTTTGATGAGATGTCAATATCGGTTATATATCCCTCGCCGCTGTGCCAGGTGTATAACAACTTGTTTTTGCCGTTATATACATTTACCATACCTTTATATCCGCTTTCCTCTGACGCAACTGCGGTATAGCCCTGCTTGTTTATCTTTGCGGAAATTATGGAACGCCCTGCTTCTATGGTGTTTATCAATTTGTCTTTTTTAAAAATATTAACCTTTTTGCCGTTTGCAGGCTCTGTGCGCAAATAGTATTTTCCGGCAATATCTATCATTGGCTTTGCTTCTTCATCGGAAACCTTAAAGCTAAGGTTTCCTTTTCTTGAAAGGGAGACTACCCCTTGTTCATTTGACAAAAGGAGGTTATTTCCGTAAGTGTTTACCGAATATCCGCTTCCGCTTTCAAAGGCGACAGACTCAACAGCAATCGGTGCTTTTAAAAGGAGGAGCGGTTTTATAATAAAAGTGAGCAGAAGGATAAGTATCAGCAAAGATATAAAAACTCGTAAAGGGTAAAATTTGATTTTCTTACCGCCGATATTTATGGTCTTTGATGCCAATAAATTTGTCCGTAGCCAAATCATAAATTTGTTTACCTTGATTTTTTCCTGTAAAACTTGAAGTTGATTATCCAATCTTGCACACCTCACTTTCGTAAAAAATCTCTTCTAAAAATAATCCTTGGGGAGGAGCGGTCATACCGCCCAATGTTCTGTCCTTGCTTTCTATAATTCTTGGTATATCCTCAGGCTCTGTCTTGTTTAAGCCTACATCTAAAAGAGTACCTGTAATTATTCTTGCCATATTATACAAAAAGGCATCTGCCGAAACGGTAATTCGTATATCCTCTTTGCAATCGGGATTTTGACGGACACTGCACTCCGTAACGGTGCGTACAGTCGTCTTTTGGTCGCCGCCTGTTGCCATAAATCCGGCAAAGTCGTGAGTGCCTTCAAAACAGACTGCCGCCGCCTTCATTTTATCTATATCAAGATGATAGGGGATATGCCAACTGTATTTATCCGCAAAGGGGTCACGAATACGCCCGTTCCAAATCCTGTATACATATTTTTTACCCTTGGCAGAAAAGCGTGCGTTAAAACTGTCATCAACTTCAACTGCCGAGAGTGCCGATATATCCCTATCCAAATGATAATTTAAAGCATGTGGAAGCTTTTCTGCAGGTATCTGTGTTTCCGCAGAAAAGTTAAAGACAAAATTATGTGCGTGGACACCTGCGTCTGTGCGACTGCAACCGGTGACGGTGATGGGAGTGCCAAAAATTTTTTCGAGTGCGTTTTCTATCCGCTCCTGAACGGTTATACCGTTCTTCTGGCGTTGCCAGCCATGATAGGCTGTCCCGTCAAATGTTATTACTACTTTAAAACTTTTCATTTTCTCCATCCTTAAAAAAGGTAGTTCGTTATAATAATCATAGCCAAAAATACTGTTACCGTAAGCCAACCGTACAAATCGACCGCACCGTAATGTAAAACATGCAGGCGTGTACGGTTTTCGCCGCCGTGGTAGCAACGGCTCTCCATAGCGGTTGCAAGCTCGTCGGCACGGCGGAAGGCGCTTATAAACAAAGGTATGAGTATAGGCACCATTGCCTTTGCGCGCCTTACAAGGTTTCCGCTTTCAAAGTCTGCACCGCGGGCGGATTGTGCTTTGATAATCTTATCGGTTTCGCTGAGCAGTGTAGGTATAAACCTGAGCGCAATAGTCATCATCATTGCAAGCTCGTGTGCAGGCAATCCCAAACGCTTAAACGGACTGAGCAGTCTTTCCAAACCGTCGGTCAAAGCGATAGGCGAGGTGGTAAGGGTAAGCACCGATGTTCCAAGCACCAGAAAGAAAAGGCGAAGAACCATAAAAGCGGCAAAATATATACCCTCATAGGTGATTTTAAATACCTTCCATTGCCAGATAACTCTGCCGTCGGTTAAAAACAGATTAAACATTGCGGTGATAACTATAAAAAACATTATCGGTTTAAGACCTTTAAAAACAAATCCCGGCGGTATCTTTGAAACAGCCACAACAAAAATTGTAAAAAGAGCAAGAACTGCATACCCAAAAAAGTTGTCTATCAAAAAGATAAAGACAATATATACAATGGCCATAAGTATTTTTGTGCGTGGGTCTAAACGATGAATGGGAGAATTCCCCGGAAAGAACTGCCCTAAGGTAATATCTCTCAGCATTTGCTTATCCCCCCTTTATATAATTCGGCGATAAGCCTGCCTGCTTCCGCTACGGTATATATTCCGTCAGGCAGAGGGTATCCTGCGCCACGCAGTGCGTCTGTGATTTTTGTAACTTCCGGTACGGACAGTCCGATTTCGCTGAGGCGTTTACTCTCGCTGAATACCGCACGCGGTTTATCAAAGAATTCTACTGCGCCCTTATTCATAACAAGTATTTTATCTGCATATTTTGCAATATCCTCCATACTGTGTGATGAGAGGATTATAGTAATGCCGGTGCGTTTGTGCATATCGCTTATTTGACACAAAATTTCATCTCTGCCGATAGGGTCAAGACCGGCGGTTGGCTCGTCTAAAATCAGGATTTTCGGCTCCATCGCAAGAACGCCTGCGATTGCAACACGCCTTTTTTGACCTCCGGATAAGTCAAAAGGTGACTTGTCCAAAAGTTCCTCCGATATACCTACCGTCTTTGCCGCAAAAACTACTCTGTCATCAATTTCCTCTTGCGTAAGCCCCATATTTTTAGGTCCAAAGGCAATGTCCTTTCGCACGGTTTCTTCAAACAGTTGATATTCCGGATATTGCATAACAAGACCTACCTTAAAGCGGATATCACGAATGTTTACGCCTTTTTCGGATAAGTCTTTTCCGTCAATGATAACTCTGCCCTCAGACGGCTTTAAAAGTCCGTTTAAGAGTTGCATCAATGTGGACTTGCCTGAGCCGGTATGACCGATAAGACCTATAAACTCTCCGTCCTCTATTTTAAGATTGACATTGTTTAGCGCCTTTCTTTCAAATGGACCGCCCGGCATATATGTGTAGCTTATGTTTTCAAGTTTAATCATTTTATATCTTCTCTTTCAATGATTTAAGGATTGTATCGGTACACTCTTTTGCATTTAAAACCGTGTCATCAATATCAGGTATTTCTTTTTTTAGTATTGATGCAAGAATGGTAGATTGCGGTGTTTCAAGACCATATTCTTTAAGCTTTTCAACCTGCGGAAATATGTCGTGCGGTGTACCGTCCATCTTTATTTCGCCCTTATCTATAATTACAACTCTGTCTGCTTGCACTGCCTCATTCATATAATGGGTAATAAGTATAACTGTAATATTTTTTTCTTTATTAAGCTTCTTTATTGTCTGCATAATCTCATCTCTGCCCGATGGGTCGAGCATAGCGGTGGGCTCGTCCAAAACAATAATTTTAGGCTCCATTGCAAGAACGCCTGCGATGGCAACTCTTTGCTTCTGACCGCCTGAGAGCATATGCGGTGCGTGGTTTTTGAATTCCGTCATATTCACCGCTTCTAATGCGTAGTCTACTCTCTTTTGAATTTCATCGGAGGGCAGTCCCAGGTTTTCCGGTGCGAAAGCCACGTCTTCTTCCACAATGGTGGCAACCATTTGGTTATCGGGATTTTGAAAAACCATACCCACTCTTTGCCTGAGGTCATAGAGCTTGCTTTCGTCGGCGGTGTCAATACCGTCTACAAATATTTTGCCCTCTGTTGGAAGAAGAATTGCGTTTAAGTGCTTTGCAAGGGTGGATTTGCCTGAACCGTTATGCCCCAAAACTGCCACAAAGTCACCTTCGGCGATGCTTAAATTTATGTTTTTTAAGACCTCGGTGGGTTTTGTGTCCTCATCCCCCACATAGGAATAACAAAGGTTTTCAATTTTTATTATATCCTTCATAGATTTATTCACCGCCAAATAACATTTATCTTTCCCAGCGTGCGGAAAATCCGCACGGAAGTACAAGAGAGCCTTTTTTGGTAGGTAAGCCTACCTCATCTACATCAATTTTGCCGCCGAAGCGTTTTAGCAGAGTAAGCTTCATACAGTTTTCAAGAACGCTTCCGGACAGACCTGTTGTATAGGAGTTTATCAAGAAGAATAACGCTCTGTCGCTTAAAACCTTTATGCAAAGGTTTACCAAATCAAAGAGTGCGTCCTCAATCTTCCAAAGTTCGCCTCCGGGACCTCTGCCATAAGAGGGAGGGTCCATTATTATTGCATCATATTCTTTGCCGCGCCTTATTTCGCGCTCCACAAACTTTTTTACATCATCAACAATATATCTTATGGGCCTTTCGCTGAGTCCTGATAAAACTGCATTTTCCTTTGCCCAATTTACCATACCTTTTGCCGCATCAACATGGCAGACAGATGCACCTGCGGCAGATGCCGCCATAGTTGCGCCGCCTGTGTATGCAAAGAGATTTAAAACACGCACATCTTTATAAGGGGCGTTTTTTATTAAATCCGAGAACCAATCCCAATTTGTTGCCTGCTCCGGGAAAAGTCCCGTATGCTTAAAGCCCATCGGCTTTACTCCGAATTTAAGATTTTTATAGTTTATGCTCCAACTTTCGGGAAGCTTTGTATAGCTTTCCCATCTGCCGCCGCCGCTTGAACTGCGGATATAACGAGCAGATGCCGATTTCCATTCAGCAGAGAGGTCACTTTTGGGAATTTCCCATATAACTTGCGGGTCCGGTCTTATAAGCAAAACATTACCCCAACGCTCTAATTTTTCACCTTTTGAACATTCAAGTAATTCGTAATCCTTCCAGCCGTCCGACAAAAACATTGTGTTACCCTCCCAACGAATATTATCCGTTTGATTATACCTTAAAAACACAAAAAAGTCAAGGCACAGAGGCGGTAAAAACCCTATAATTACAAGAGGGATTGAGAGGGTTTTACAAAAATGTTACACATTTTTTATCATTCCGTCATATCTATCTGTTATAGTATATAATAGGGTGATGTGTATGAATAAGAGAAATTACCAAAAGGAACTTGACGAAATTATTGCAAATTTGGATAAGGAGGGCAAAAAACCGCATCTTTTGCTCCATTGTTGTTGTGCCCCTTGCAGTAGTTATGTTTTAGAATACCTGACGGAATATTTTTATATTACCGTCTTGTTCTATAACCCAAATATCAGTCCGAAAGAGGAGTACGAAAAACGGAAGGCGGAGCTTAAACGCTTAATCTCGGAAGCGGAATATAAAAACGATGTGGATATTTGCGACTGTGATTATAATTCGGACAGCTTTTTCACTGCGATAAAAGGCTTTGAAGATGCCCCGGAGGGCGGAGAGCGTTGCGAAATATGCTTTAATTTGCGGCTTGGAAAGGCGGCAGAGATGGCAAAGAAATCAGGCTTTGAGTATTTTGCTTCAACCCTCAGTATAAGTCCCCTTAAAAATGCAGACACTTTAAACAGAATTGGCGAGGAGCTTGCCGAAAAGTGCAATATAAAGCATCTGCCGAATGACTTTAAAAAGCGAGAAGGCTATAAACGTTCGATAGAATTATCGAGAAAGTATAATCTCTATCGGCAGAATTATTGCGGTTGTATTTTCAGCAAAAATGTTGATAATACTATTTATAATAGAGGTGATGAAAATGAAGTTTCACGCACAAGAGGTAAATGAGGTAATAAATAGCTTGGCGACAGACATAAAGACAGGTCTTACACAAGATAAGATTTTGGAAAAGCGTGAAAAGTACGGAGATAATAAATTCCGCGAGAAGAAGAAAAAGACACTTTTTGAACGCTTTATAGAGCAGTTTAAAGATGTGATGATTTTAATTCTGATTTTTGCGGCTGTTATATCATTTGCGGTCGCCTGTACCGAAGGAAATTTAAGAGAATTCTTTGAGCCTGCACTTATTATCCTTATTGTTGTTTTAAATGCGATAATGGGCGTTGTGCAGGAGAGTAAGGCAGAAAAATCTCTGGACGCACTTAAAAGTCTTTCCGCTCCACGTGCAAGGGTTATTCGAGACGGTGCGGAAAGCGTCATAGATGCGGCTCTATTGGTGCCGGGCGATATTATAAAGTTAGAAGCAGGCGACTTTGTGCCTGCCGATGCAAGGCTTATATCCTCTGCGAATTTAAAGGTGGAGGAGTCCGCCCTGACAGGTGAGTCTGTCCCTGTGGAAAAGGATTTTGGTGCGAGTGTTAAAGAAGATGCACCGCTCGGCGACCGTATAAATATGGTGTTTTCAGGTTGCAGTGTAACCTATGGTACTGCCTTGGCGGTAGTGACCGCAACGGGTATGGATACTCAGATGGGTATGATTGCAAACCTGTTGGAAAGCGAGGACGACGGTCAAACGCCGCTTCAGGAGAAGTTGTCACAGCTCGGTAAATATTTAGGTATTATGGCGATTGCCGCTTGCGTGATTATCTTTGCGGTAGGCGTTTTAAATAATCTTCCCGTTATGGAAATTTTTATGACCTCAATTTCCTTGGCGGTATCTGCGATACCGGAGGGCTTGCCTGCCATTGTGACCATCGTTTTATCTATCGGTGTGCAGAGAATGGTTAAAAGGCACGCACTTATACGCAGACTGCCTGCGGTTGAAACATTGGGCAGTGCTTCGATTATATGCTCCGATAAGACAGGTACGCTTACTCAAAATCGTATGACGCTTACAAAGGCATATACAGACGGCGGCGAGGTAGAGGATATTTCGTCAAATAATTCCGATGCGGTCAAGAAGCTTTTGTGCTACGGAACTTTATGCTGTGATGGCTCTGTGGCATTTAAAGAAGGCAAGGAGGAGCATATAGGCGATCCTACCGAAACTGCCATTGTGGTAGGTGCATATAAAAACGGATATATAAAAGAAAAGTTAAGCGAGGATTATCCGCGCATAGCCGAAATCCCGTTTGACTCTGACAGAAAATTGATGTCTGTCGTAAATAAGATTGACGGAAAATATGTGGTTATAGTAAAGGGCGCTTTTGATATGTTGTCAGTGCGTTGCATAAGCGGCGACAC
>JAZLIC010000009.1:0-21705 GCA_045617225.1 Clostridia bacterium | reverse complement strand
CAACGCTTATGTTATTAAATGTTTTAAGTTTAACTTCATTTGCGGCAAGTAACAGCGATATCGAGATTATCATAAACGGTCAGAAGACATCTTTGGGTGCAGTTTTGGAGAGAACAGAGAAAAATGAATTTCATGTCATTGCACCTGCGGATGCTCTTGCAGAAGCCTTGGGCGGTACTGCACATTGGAATGCAGACAGAAACGAACTTTTGCTTGCTAAGGATGACAAGTCTGTGCTATTCAAGCTTGGAGAGATGAACGCACTAAAAAACGGTGTTCAAGAGGAGTTGCCTGTACCTGCAAAGGCTATCAGTGGTAAGAGGTATGTGCCGATTGAGTTTGCGGGCGATGGACTTGGATATCATGCTCTTAGAGAACATGCCGGACTTCGCATCCGTTTGGTAAGCAAGACCTCAACTTATGCACCGGCAGTTGATGATAAACCATTAAAACCGGGCACTGCAAAGCTTGAATCGACTTATCACAGAAGTGTTCCCTCAGGAAGATTTCCAAAATCAAAAGATTTAAACGATTTGATTTACAATCGCACCGACTACTCGAATGCGGTTAAGATTTTCCATAGAGATGCACCTTTAACAGAAGGCAATGTAATCTTTTCAACAGATGATTTTATTAGTGAAGCATCAAGAAAAGATAGTTGGTGGGACCAATTCAGAAGCACACGCTTGGTAGGTGTTGACCAAAGCCAAAAGCTTTCTGTTGATGTTTTGCTCAACGGTAATTCAATCGCAACAACAGATGAGAGCGAAGAATTCCTGCCATTTGATAAGGCGCTTGAAATCAATGTAACGATTGCACGTAATTATGACCAGGATAAAAATATGGATTTTAACAAGAAGCTTCCTGCACAGGTGAAAGAGGATAACTACCTGGTTACATTCTACGCAAGGCGAATATCCGGCGGCGATACCGTTACCGAAACTTCAAAGATGGGCGTATTTATCCGTGGCGGAAGCGGTAAGGTGCTTGAAGCCGAGGCAGAGTTTGGCAATGAGTGGCAGAAGTTTGAATATTTACTCACCGGTGCAATCGGTGCAACAAGTGTCAGAATTACTCCTGCAATTTATAAGCAGGTAATTCAAATAGGCGGCTTTGAAATCAGAGATTTGGGCAAGGATGCAGATGTTTCTTATTATACGCCGAATAAGGTTGACAGAGTTGCCGCAGATTTAGCTCCTGAGGCTGAATGGAGAAAAGAAGCAAACGAGCGTATCGAGAAAGTGCGTAAAGGCGACTTTACTGTAAAGGTTCAGGACAAGGACGGCAAGCCTGTTGAGAATGTAGACCTTGTATTTAATATGTTTGAGCACGAGTTTAAGTTCGGTGCAACAATGGATACTGAGTATATCAATGGTATGCCGAGAGAACAAATACCGCAGCCTCCAATCAGGTTTACCGAAAACTTAGAGCCAAACTTTAACTCAATGTCAGTCGGAAACGGACTTAAATGGCCGATTTATGCACAGGAGCCGGATAGGGCGCAAAGCATAATTGATGTCGCAAAGGCGAATGGCATCAAGTATGTTCGCGGACACGCACTCTGGATGCCGGATAATAGTTACACTTCGTATCCGACAGAATTGTATTCACTACTTAGAGATACACGTTCAAAGTCAGAGCGTTATCAAGACTTTTTAAGACTTGTCAGAGCACATTTTAAGGAAATGAATGAAAAGTTCCCATACATTTATGAATGGGATGTTACAAACGAAATTCAGGGCAGAACTTTATTTACGGATATATTTGGTGAAGAACAGATGTTTAAGGACATCTATAAGATTGCGGCAGAGGAATTAACTCACGGTCAGCAGCTTATGCTCTGTGATAACAGACAGTATATAGAGAGTTATTGGGACTTGGTCGACAGATTTGTAAATAATTACGGTATAAAGTTTGACTCATTTGGTATGCAGGGACACAGTGCAATCGGTTCTCAGGCAGCAGGCGAGGGCAGAGAGGCAAGCATCGGCGAGGTTATGGAAATTTGGGACAGATTTGCATACGAGTATGGTAAGACCTTTGCAGTAACCGAGTTCTCACTTGGTGCCCTTAAAGATGAATACGGTTGGGACGGACAAGGTGACTACCTTAGGGATTACCTGATTGCTCTGTTTAGCCATCCTGCGGCAACGGGCTTTAATATTTGGTGGCTCTATGACCATTATATGGATTGGAATACTATCTTTAATCCTCGTGACCCTGCGTTTAATAAAGTCGGCGCAGGTGTATCACCGCTTTATGGAGATTGGTTTGCAGTAAAGCCGGGCGTTAAGCAGTATCAGGATTTGCTCTACAATAAGTGGTGGACAAAAGGTGTAAAGACTACAACTGATGCAACCGGCACAGGAACAATACGCGGTTTCTATGGCGATTATGATGTTAATGTAAGAATTGGCGGCAAAACTGTTAAGACAGAGTATGTTGCATTCCATAAGGGTTATGAGAATGTATATGTGGTCACACTTGATGAATAAAATAAGAACTGTAAAAAAACATTGCAATTTGGTAAAAATAGATATATAATATAAGTTGTTTATGAGTATATATGATTTATATTTTCGGCTTTAAAAATACGGAGGTGCAAAAATGCAAAACAGATTGTTCCAAAACACTTTGGTACAAATGCGTAAGGAAATTAAGCGTATTGTAGGTGCGATTGATGATACCGAAACCATTGTAGCTTGTAGTGACGAAAATAAGATTGGTAGTGCTGTTGAAAATATCTTTTCTATTTTCAATAGTGGCAGTGATGTAAAAAGTCTTGCAGGTGTTAGCTATAAGAAAATTGAAACTTACACAAAGGGTGAATATATCGTATTCTGCGAGGGCGATGATGAGGTTGCAACGAACACTTGCGCTTTACTCGGCGTTCATTTTCTGACTATTAAGCAGTATTATGATGAGAAGTATGACAGAAACAGTTTTATTAAAAATATTATTGTTGACAATGTTCTTCCCGGTGATATTTTATCACGTACCAAGGAACTTCATTTAGAGGTAGAGGTGCCTCGTGTTGTATTTTTGATAAGAAGCAAGCATGATGCAGAAAGTTCGCTCATTACAATACTTCAAAACATATTCCCGAACAAAAATCATGACTTTGTTATACGCATTGACAGTACAGATGTTGTTGTTGTAAAAGAGATTACTGCAGATACTGCAAATGAAGAAGTTTTGCAGATTGCACAAAACATTGTAGATGCAATCGGTGTTGAGGAAATGGTTTCCGTAAAGGTTGGTATATCAATGATTGCAGATGAAATACATGACCTTACGCAGGCGTACAGAGAGTCAAGAATTGCATTAGAAGCAGGAAAGGTATTTGATACCGAAAAAGCGATTGTAAGCTATGACAGTTTAGGTATTGCCCGTTTGATTTATCAACTGCCGACTACTCTTTGTGAACTTTTCTTAAATGAAGTATTTAAGAAGGAGCCTATCAGCGTTCTTGATAACGAAACAATTTATACTATCCAGAAGTTCTTTGAGAATAACTTAAATGTTTCCGAAACATCAAGAAAGCTGTTTGTGCACAGAAACACCTTGGTTTACAGATTGGACAAGATTAAAAAGCTTACAGATCTTGACCTCAGAGAGTTCGATGACGCTATTATTTTTAAAGTTGCAATGATGGTAAACAAGTACTTAACTTCAGAGCCGACTCGTTTATAAATTTTAAAATTACTTTTCGGGCAGTCTTTGACTGCCCATTTACTATTTAATCAAAACAAATGATGTAAGGAGTTTTGGATTCTATGATTAAATTTGATAATGTTTCCAAAATGTATAAAGAGAGCGGAACAATGGCCCTTGAAAACATAAATTTTTCTGTTAATCAGGGGGAGTTTGTGTTTATAGTAGGCTCCTCTGCGGCAGGTAAATCCACTCTTATAAAGCTTATGCTTATGGAAGAAGAAGCTACATCAGGCGAAATTGTAGTCGAGGGACTTAAGCTTTCACGGCTGAAACGCAAACAAATACCTGAGCTTCGCCGTAATATAGGCGTTGTGTATCAGGATTTTCGCTTGCTTCCGGATAGAACAGTATATGAAAATATAGCGTTTGCTATGGAGGTTATCGGAGCAAAAAGGAGTAAAATTCGTGATGTTGTACCTAAGCTTTTAAGCCTTGTCGGACTTGAAAACCGTGCTGATGCAAAACCCGGTCAGTTGTCCGGGGGTGAACAACAACGTGTGTCTTTGGCACGCGCTCTTGCAAATAATCCGCCAATAATTGTTGCCGATGAACCGACAGGAAATTTAGACCCCAAAAACTCCCGTGAGATTATGTATCTTTTAGAGAATATAAATCGCAGAGGAACAACGGTTATCGTTGCAACACACGCACATGAGCTTGTTGATGAAATGAAAAAGCGTGTGCTTGAACTTGATGGCGGAAAGCTTATACGAGATGAGAGAAAAGGGGGATATGATAATGTTTAATACCCTTGGAATATGGTTTCGCTCCGCTTTTAAAGGAATTATAAATAATAGATTTATGAGCTTTGCGTCAATATGTATCATTACCGCTGTGCTTATTTTGTTAGGTGTTGCATTGATTGTGGGCGTAGATATAAACTCGGTGTCATATCAGCTTGAGCAACGGTGCGAAACCAATGTTTATATATACAAAGATGTTGACGAAAATGAGGTAAAAGAGGTTGGAGAAGCTCTTGAAAAAATAAGCGGAGTTAAATCCGTATCTTTTTTATCAAAGGAAGAACGCTTAACGAATTATAAGGAAACGGTTTATAAGGGCAGAGAAGAATACTTACAGGATATAGAGAAGGACAATCATCTTCGTGATGCTTATGTTGTTACCCTTGAAAGTATTGACGATGGTGAAAATTTCGAAGAGCTTGCAAAGGCGATTAAGGGCGTTGAAGAAGTCGTTAGTCCCGGCGATGAGGCATACAAGCTTATAAGTGCGTTGGATAATCTTCGTAATGTTGGATTTATACTTATTGTGCTATTGTTGTTAATCGCAATTTTGATAGTTGCCAATACCATAAAGCTTGGTATGCTTGCAAGACAACAGGAAATACATATTATGAAATTTGTAGGTGCTGACAATAGCTTTATAATATGTCCGTTTTTGATAGAGGGCATCATTATGGGCATTATTGCGGCTCTTGTAGCAGGCATTGTCTTGCTCTTAGGATACGGAGCTGTCTTGCCAAAGCTCAGTAGCTTTGTAAGCCCTATGGTACTACCCGGAATTCCTGAAATTTCATTTATTATACTTGTATTATTTTTCGCTTTCGGAATAGGTATAGGTGTTGTGGGAAGTCTTTTCTCGGTGCGCAGACATTTAAAGGTTTAGGAGGTATCTATGAACAGAAGATTTGTAAAAATTGTTACGATTATCATTGCGGCGGTCTTTATATTAAGCCTGCTTACCTCTATAATTGTGCCTTTTGTTTACAGTGCGCCGGAGGATTATACTTTTACTTTGGACGAGATAAGAAAGAGAGAGTCGGAGCTTAGTAAAAAAGCAAGTGATGTATATGACCTTAAAAGCCATATGGAAAACGGCGATAGTATAATCAGCAGTATAACCGATGAAATTACTGAGGCTTCTGAGGAAAAAACAAAGGAGTATGAAGCCTTTAAAGAACGCTTTAGAATATCTTGCGAGTATGGTAATGTTTCTTATCTTGAAATGTTGTTTTCTTCAAAAGGACTTTCTTCATTTTTGGACTCCTTGATAGTTTCACGTGAAATCTCGGAGTATGACCATGGCGTATATACTGCCTATGCACAGAAAGTTGATGAATTATCCGCCGCCAAAGAGGAGGAGGAAAACTTCCAAAAAGAAAACACGGATTACGACGAAAGCTATGAAAGAACTATGACTAAATATAAGCAAAGCTTTTCCGATGCAAAGGAGTATTTTGCCGCCTTTACAGATAATAAAGAGGCGTACAAAAAGGTTAAGGAAGAAGAAAATGGCTTGCGTGCGGAGCTTTTGTCCGATGTGATAAATGTAGCGACAAATGCTAAAATGGATACCGTACTCAGTTGGCCGGTGGAAAGCAGAGATGTGGTTCGTGAGTTCGGTGAAGATGAACATATCGGTATAGATATTTCTGCCGATTTTGCAAGTCCCGTTTATGCGGCGGCAACAGGACGTGTGATTTTTGCAAAGGAAACCAAGGCATACGGAAACTGCATTGTAATAGACCACGGAGGCATTTTGACGCTTTATGCTCATTTAAGCGGTATAGGTGCTGTTGAAGGTCAAGATGTTGACGAAGGGTACAGAATAGGAATTGTAGGTGCGACAGGCGAGTTTGGAAAGCCATATCTCCATTTTGAAACAATAGTAGATAACGAAAGCAAAAACCCGCTGAGTTATATTTCACACTAAGTGAGAATAGTATAAATTATGCGTTATTAAAAGGAGAAAAGTAAATGTATATAAAGAAATCGGTGCTTATAATATGTTCAATCATATTGATTATTGTTACAGCGGTAGTGTCTATCGGCATTGTAAATCCATTTGGATTTACAAACATATTGCCATTTGTAAGATTTTCTCTTGTGTCAAAAATGGTTGATGGTAATTTTTATGAAGATGTATCTCCTGACGAATATGCCGATATGTCTTTAATGGGTTTGACAGCAGCTACCGGTGACCCGTACACCAATTATTATTACGGTGACCTTGCAGAGGAGTATACATCGGGACTTACGGGCAATTATGTTGGAATAGGCGTGTATATAGAAGCCGATACATCAGATAATACTATAAGAGTTGTGTCTGCCATTACAGGTACACCTGCCGAGGAAGCAGGAATTACCATGGGCGATAAAATCCTTAAGGTCGACGGAGAACCCTTTACAGGTGACAAGTTAACTCAAGCGGCGGCAAAGATAAAGGGAATGGATTCATCTGCGGTTACACTTGAAATAAAAAAAGCGTTAAGCGGTGAGGTCGTTACGCTTGAAGTGGAAAGACGAGATATCAAGCTTGAAACGGTGACATCAAAAATGGTTTCCGATGATATAGGCAAAATTTCAATTTCACAGTTTATGGAGGATACAGGTGAGGACTTTATCCATCAATACGGTGACCTTAAGCTTAAGGGTATGAAAAAGCTTATAATTGACCTTAGAAATAATCCGGGCGGACTTCTTGACCAAGCGGTAAAGATTGCAAATGTTTTTATTGACGATGGCGAGGTTATCGTCTATACAATGAATAAAAAGGGAGAACGGAAAAATTATAATGCAGTTGGCGGATACGAAGATATACCCATAGTCATTTTAACAAACGGCGGCTCTGCAAGTGCAAGCGAGGTTTTGTCCGGCGCACTCAGAGATTGCTCCGGTGCGACCTTGATTGGCGAAAAAACTTTTGGTAAAGGAATTGTTCAAAGCGTTTACAATATCGGTGCCGACAGAATACTTTCGGTGACTACCGCAAGTTATTATACACCAAACGGTGTTTGCGTTCATAAAAACGGTCTTACCCCTGATAAAGAAGTGATAATGGACCCTGATAAGTATGTTAAGCTTTCTGAGCTTAATGATAAAGACGACGCACAGCTTATCGCAGCAATCGAACATTTGAAACAATAGGGGGAATTTGCGTGCAGTTCGGCATCTTGTCTACCAAAGAGGAAAGCGGATTTTTAAAACGCAGAAAAATATCTGCTATGAGTTTTGGCGATATTGATGTGTGTGTTTACAGACTGCCATTTTGCGTATGCGATATAGAAAGAATTTCGATTAAGCGTATAAAAAGGCATATACTGCACGGAATAAAAAAACTTAAAAGTTGTGGTGTTTTATATATTTTAAGCGATGAAAGACTAAAAGATAAGTTCCCGAATGTTTTGGATTTTGATGGTGTTTCTGCCACAGATAAAGGAATACCTTGCGGAATTTTGTCACAGGGGTTTAAATATGTCGTAAAACGATTTTTCGGTGACGGAATTTGTGATACAGTACATATTTGTGACAGAGATTTAAGCCTTGCGGCTGATGACTTTTTAAAAGAAATTTGTATGTTTGCAAAGGAAATATGCGTATATACGGACTTGGTGTCAAAGGCAGAAGCTTTAAGTGAAAGCTTATATGAGGTACAGGGCGTTTATTTAAAGGTGTATCCGTACGGAACGCCAAATATTTCTTCGGAAGATATATTGATTGATTCAAAAAAAGGGATAGTGAGATTTGGCAGGGATTTTGTTTTGGACGGAGTAGAATTTGATGTTGATTTTAATGGAATTTATCTGAGTAGGGAAGATATGGCAACTTTGGTTTCGTGCAGTGAGCAAAAATTTAAGATTAAAAATTTCTGTTCAGGTAAAAATAGGTTGACAATATGAGCTTGTTAATTTATAATAGTATGATTGAATGTAATAATGGAGGTTGTTAGAATGGATAGTAATAAACAGGTTACATTAACACCGGCAGGTCTTAAAAAATTAGAGGAAGAATTTGAGTATTTAAAAACTCAAAAAAGGAAAGAGGTATCCGAGAAAATTAAGGTAGCTCTCGGCTTTGGCGACCTTTCCGAGAACTCGGAATATGATGAAGCTAAAAATGAGCAGGCTATGGTTGAGGCAAGAATTTTAAAACTTGAAAATATGCTTAAAAACGCTATTGTAATTGATGAGGACGATATAGACCTTGATAAAGTAAATGTCGGCACAAAGGTGCGTGTCTATGATGCGGAATTTGATGAGGAAATAGAGTATTCAGTTGTAGGCTCTACGGAGGCAGACCCTGACTCTTACAAGATTTCCGACGAATCTCCGGTTGGACGTGCTTTAATCGGAAAGGGCGTTGGCGATGTTGTAAATGTTGAAACCCCGGGAGGCATTATAGAACTTAAGATTTTAGGTATTGATAAGTAAGGAGAATAAAATGAGCGAGAATAATGCAGGACAGGCTCAAGCACCTGTTCAAGACTTAAATGAAGTTTTGCGTGTCAGACGCGAAAAGTTAGCACTTCTTCAAGAAGAAGGCAATGACCCATTTACCGTCACAAAGTTTGACCAGAAGCACCATACAGACGAAATCCGTGACAACTATTCGGAATATGAGGGCAAAATTGTAAAGGTTGCGGGCAGAATTATGTCAAAGCGTGTTATGGGTAAAATGTCTTTTGCTGACCTTAGGGACCGTAACGGTAAAATTCAGCTTTGCGTTAAGCGCGACGAGATGGGCGAGGAAGAATATAAGGCTTATAAGAAGTTTGATATAGGTGACATTATCGGTGTGGAGGGTGAAGTATTTACTACCCAAAAGGGCGAAATTTCAATCCGTACAAGCAAGATTGAGCTTTTAAGTAAGTCGCTCAGACCTCTGCCCGAAAAGTTCCACGGCCTTACGAATACGGATTTGCGTTATCGTCAGCGTTATGTTGACCTTATTATGAATAACGAAGTAAAAGAAACATTTATTAAGAGAAGTGCGATAGTTCGCTCTATTCGTGAATATCTTGACGGTCAGGGATTTTTGGAGGTTGATACTCCAATGCTCAATACCATACCGGGCGGTGCAAGTGCAAGACCGTTTGTAACGCATCATAACGCTTTGGATATTGATATGTATTTGAGAATTGCGACCGAGCTCCATTTAAAGCGCCTTATTGTAGGCGGATTTGAAAAGGTATATGAAATGGGCAGACAATTCAGAAATGAGGGTATGGACATTAAGCATAACCCTGAATTCACATCTATTGAGATTTATCAGGCATATACCGACTATGAAGGTATGATGGACTTGACGGAGAATATTATCAGAAATGCCGCAAAAGCAGTTGGCTGCGGTGATAAAATTACTTATCAGGGCGTTGAAATCGACCTTTCACACTTTGAAAGACTGACTATGATTGATTCTGTTAAAAAATATGCAGGCGTGGACTTTAATGAAATCAAAACTGACGAAGAAGCGGTTAAAGTTGCAAAAGAAAAGGGCTTGGAGCTTGATAAAGCGAAGTCGACAAGAGGCGATATTATTGCCCTGTTCTTTGATGAATTTGTTGAGGATAATTTGATTCAACCTACATTTATCACGGATTATCCGGTTGAAATATCACCTTTGGCAAAGAGAAAACCGTCTCAGCCGGAACTTACCGAAAGATTTGAAGTGTTTATTACGGGCAGAGAATTCGGCAACGCATTCTCAGAGCTTAACGATCCGATAGACCAAAGAGAAAGATTTAAAGCACAGGTTGCACTTCGTGATGCAGGCGATGATGAAGCAAGTATGATGGACGAAGACTTCCTTAACGCTTTGGAATATGGTATGCCGCCAACGGGCGGTCTGGGTATCGGCATTGACCGCTTGGTAATGCTCCTCACCGATAGCTATTCAATTCGCGACGTTTTACTATTCCCCACAATGAAACCTTTGGATAAGTAGAATTAAAAATTTAGGCATCACCCAAAAATGGTGATGCCTTTTATATTACTTTAATTGACATAACAAATGAATTTCGGTATAATATTTTTGAGATTGCGAGGTAGTAAAATGATTATCAGGAAGGCAACAAAAGATGATATTGATGCGGTAGAGGGGTTATATGACGCTGTCCATACCGGCGAGGAGGAAGGCAGGCAGGTTATAGGTTGGATTCGTGGCGTATATCCTGTGCGTGCTACTGCCGAAAAAGCCCTTAAAAGAGATGACTTATTTGTGCTTGAAGATAATGCCGAAATATACGGAAGCGGAATTATAAATAAATCTCAGGTAGAGTCATACAATAAAGGACATTGGGAGTATAGTGCAGAAGACAATCAAATATGCGTTTTGCACACTCTTGTGATTTCTCCGACCGTTTCGGGCAGAGGGTATGGCAAAGAATTTATTAAATTTTATGAAGAATATGCACTAAACATAGGTTGCACAGAGCTTAGAATTGATACGAATGAAAGAAACACAGTTGCACGAAAAATGTATAAAAAGCTCGGTTATAAGGAAGTCGGCATTGTTCCTACCGATTTTAACGGAATTGAGGGGATAGGCTTGGTACTGCTTGAAAAGTATTTGGGTTAGGAGTTCTGTTTGAAAATGCGTTGCATATCGGCAGAATTAAAAATCGGACACCGAAAGGTGTCCGATTTTTTGGTGCGGCTGAAGGGACTTGAACCCCCACGTCGTAGACACCAGATCCTAAGTCTGGCGCGTCTGCCAATTCCGCCACAACCGCATAACACCTTGACATTATAACGAAAGTCGCTTTGATTGTCAAGTTTTATTTCTGCCTTGTTCTAAAATTATATTTTTTGTGTATAATTTTGTGTAAGGGGGTATGGGTATGACATACACTTTTGACGAACTGCGTACAAAAGAGGTTATAAATGTTGTAAGCGGAGAGCGCCTTGGATTTGTAACCGATGTTACCATAGCGGCATCAGGCAAGGTTTTGTCAATAAGCGTTCCGGGCGGATATAAGGCTCTTGGAATTTTCGGAAGGCGTGATGATATTACTATACCGTGGGAACAGATAAAAAAGATAGGCGATGATATTATATTGATAAACGAAGCTGAGGATTTAATAAGCGATAATATCATATAATTTTCTAAAAAGTCTTGACAAAACAAAAACTTTATTATATACTGTCAGTAATATGTTAAATGCAATGAAGGGGACAAGAAAGTGTCTGTCGCATTTCAGAGAGCTGTTGGTTGCTGCAAAACAGTATGCAAAGCATTTTCAACTCACCCCGGAGCAGTCAGCTGAAAGCCTTTCGGTAAGTAGGTGTGAACGGCTACTCCCCGTTATAGGAGAAGGCATTGTTTGATGCTGATGAGTGGGTATTTTATACCAATAAGAGTGGTACCGCGGAAGAACACTTTCGTCTCTTAGGAGGACGGGAGTTTTTTTATTTTTAAAAAACTTCTGAATATTTTGTACACATAGAAGTAATGGAGGTTAGTATGAAGGTTTCATTTTCTACATTGGGTTGTCCGAATTATTCTTGGTCTGATATTTGTTCCATGGCAAAGGATTTGGGATTTGACGGTATAGAGGTGCGACAAATCGAGAGCGAGAATGCGCGTTCTCCGTTTTCTCCCGAGAAGTGCGTCGTAACCGCTAAAAAACTTGCAGACCTTAAAATAGAAGTTCCTTGCTTATCAACAGGCTGTTGCCTTAAATTTGCCGATAAAAAAGAGGAAAATTTTAACGAGCTTAAAAAGTATATTCAGGTTGCCAAAACGCTTAATACGCCTTATATACGAATTTTAGGCGACCTTGACCCTGAGCCTGCCGGTGAAGTTGATGATGATTTTATCGTTGAGGAAATAAAGGCTATTGTTCCGTATGCGGAGGAAAACGGAGTTACCTTGCTTGTGGAAACCAATGGCGTTTATTGTGATACAAAAAGGCTTTTTAATTTACTTAATGAGGTTGGCAGTGATAATGTTGCGGCGCTTTGGGATATTCACCATACAGTAAGGTATGGAAAAGAAACCCCCGAAATAACACTTCAAAATCTCGGCGCATATATAAAGCATGTCCATGTAAAAGACTCTGTGGTGGAAAACGGCGTCACTGTTTATAAAATGATGGGAGAGGGCGATTTGCCGATTTCGGAAACTATTGATGCCTTAAATTCCATTAACTATGAAGGATATATATCCCTTGAATGGGTAAAGAGATGGGCTCCTGACTTATCTGATGCAGGTATTGTTTTTCCGCAATTTATCAGTTTTGTTGAGGGATTTGTTAAGCATGGTATGCACAGGGGAAAGCTCCTTGATAATATTCGCGGTACAGGTCAGTATGTTTGGAATAAGAACGAGCTTATTGATTTAACATTTCCGCAAATTCTCGACAGAATGGTGGAGGAGTTCCCTGACAGATACGCATTCAGATATACTACTTTGGACTATAACCGTACCTATTCGGAATTTAGAGATGATGTGGACAATTTTGCAAGAGCGCTTATCGCAATGGGCGTAAAGCGTGGTGACCATGTTGCGATTTGGGCAACAAATGTTCCGCAATGGTATATTACTTTTTGGGCAACAACCAAAATAGGTGCTGTTCTTGTCACGGTTAATACCGCTTATAAGATTTATGAGGCGGAGTATTTGCTCAGACAATCCGATACTCATACATTGGTAATGATAGACGGATATAAGGACTCAAATTATGTGGAGATTATGAAGACTCTCTGTCCTGAACTTTTAACACATGATTCCTCGACGCCGCTTCACTCTAAAAAGTTACCGTTTTTGCGTAATATTATTACTATCGACTCCAAGCAACCCGGATGTCGCACATGGGATGAAGCAATGTCACTTGCCGATGAAGTGCCGATTTATGAGGTATTAAATCGTGCCGCATCAATCAGTAAACACGATGTTTGCAATATGCAATATACATCAGGCACCACAGGCTTCCCTAAGGGTGTAATGCTTACACATTATAATGTTGTAAACAACGGTAAGGCGATAGGCGATTGTATGGACTTATCCACTGCGGATAAAATGATGATACAGGTGCCGATGTTCCATTGCTTTGGTATGGTGCTTGCCATGACTGCGTCTATGACTCATGGCGCAACATTGTGTCCTATACCTGCGTTTTCGCCGTCTAAGGGACTTGATTGTATCAACAGAGAGAAGATTACTGCCTTTCACGGTGTGCCGACAATGTTTATTGCAATGCTCTCGCACCCTGATTTTGAAAAGACCGATTTTTCTAATATGAGGACCGGAATAATGGCAGGAAGTCCTTGCCCTATAAAGGTGATGGAGGAAGTTATCGAAAAAATGCATATGGATGAAATCTGCATCACTTATGGACAGACAGAAGCTTCTCCCGGTTGCACAATGAGCAAGATAACAGATAGCATCGAAGACAGAGTTAATACCGTAGGCGGTCCTATATTCGGCGTTGAGTGTAAAATTGTTGACCCTGAAACAGGTGAGGACTTACCGGATAATGTTGACGGAGAGTTTGTAGCTCGTGGTTATAATATTATGAAAGGTTATTACAAGATGCCACAGGCAACCGCTGATGCGATTGATAAGGACGGTTGGCTTCATACAGGCGACCTTGCAAGGCGTAATGAGAAGGGATACTTTAAAATCACCGGCAGAATTAAGGATATGATTATCCGTGGCGGTGAGAATATCTATCCAAAGGAGATAGAGGACTTTATTTACACGAATGAAAAGGTTTCCGATGTTCAGGTTATCGGCGTGCCGGATAAGCAGTACGGCGAGGAAATTATGGCTTGTGTAATAAAGAAGGACCCTGAACTTACCGAGGAGGAGCTGAGGGAATATATAATTTCAAATATGGCAAAGCACAAAGTGCCTAAGTATATAGTCTTTGTAGATGAATTCCCGATGAATGCTGCCGGTAAAATTCTTAAATATAAAATGCGCGAAAATGCAATCGAACTTTTGGGACTTCAAGAGGACAGTAAAATCGTTACGGCGTAACAGATACAAAAATGACCGCAGGATTTTTTCTGCGGTCATTTTTGATTTAAGATTATTTAGAATTAAGTGTAACTGTTTGTGTTGCCTCATTCCAACCAACTTCGTATCCGATTGCTTCTGCCAAGAAACGAATAGGAATATACATACGACCTTCCGCATCATTTAAAAATACGGTTGTGTCCATCTTAATGCTTATTTGTTCGCCTGAGATATTGTTTAATTTAAAGAGAAGGTTATTGTCAACTTGGAAAATGTAAAGGAATTCGCCTTGTGTAATATAAGCCGCCTTCATTTCATCATCATAAGTAACCTGACAACCTAAGTTCTCCATAACAAATCTGAGCGGAACAAATGTACGGTCATCTTGTTCTACAATCTTGCCCATATCTTCCGGAATAACGGTGTTTTTTCCGTCAATAATAATTGTTTCTGCGGTTGCAAAGCAGGAAAGAGAAAGACTCAAAACTGCGATTACAACCAATAATGATACTATTTTTTTCATATTATTCCTCAACCTTCTTATTAAGTGTAACGATTTCGTTTACTTCGTCCCAACCAACTTCGTATCCGATTGCCTCAGCCAAGAAGCGGATAGGAACATACATACGACCGCCAATATCATATTCAACGATAAAAGCGTTAGTATCCATCTCTATAATATTCGCCTTACTTGAACCATCGGGAATTCTGTAAATTCGGTTATCATCGCATTTAATAATGAAAGAATTGTGCTGGTCAGCAATTACAGCCATTTTATGTGCCTCGTCATAAGTTACGCCACAATTCAAGTTCTCCATAACAAATCTGAGCGGAACAAATGTACGGTCATCTTTTTCGATAATTTCGCCCATTTCTGCAGGAATAGGTGCGATTTCACCGTTTATTATAATGCTTTGAGCGGTTGCAAATGCCGGTAAAACTGAGCAACAAACAACAACTGCTGCTACAATTGCACTGATAAATTTTTTCATACGAATATACCTCCTAAGATATTTTTTATCAGTATATCATACATTAGGTCATTTTTCAAGATATTTTTGAAATTAAATTTCTCCCATTTTAATTCGTATACTTTTTTCGGTTAAAGCTGTTATTACTTGGCTTTCCGAAATAGTTTTTATTATATTTTCGCTATCGTCCAAAACATTTATCAAATAGTATTTGTGATAACTGAAAGTTTTTAAGACCTTTCTTGCCGGCATATTTTCGTATACTGCTATGTGACTTATGTGATTTATTTCGTCCTTATAGAGCTTTTCTTTGTGATTTAACAATTCTTTAAGTGCCATAAATGAAATGGATTTTTGTTCACGCCCCAAATTTCCTAAAAGAAATGCACCGATTAAAATAAGCGAGAAATTGAATTTTGTTACAAGTAAGATGGTGATTGTCGTCGAAAGTATCATAAATATCAGTATTCGGCTCAGTTTTATCACCGTCAAATAAGCTTTAAGACCTCCGATTTTAAGTGTCAGGAGCGCTCTTAATACTCGACTTCCGTCAAGGGGCAGACAAGGTATTAAATTTAAAACTGCCATTGATAAATTAAGATAACGGCTATATGATAAAAGCGGATGGGAAAATCCTATTGATACAAGATATGTTATCACAATATAACATATAAGATTAAACAACGGCCCCGAAAGTGCAATAATAATTTCACTTACGGGACTTTTTATTATACTGCTTTCCAATATACCGCATACCCCAAAGGGCATAATATGCACGCTCTCTGTCTTTATCTTGCATACTTTGGCGGTAATAATATGTATAAGCTCGTGTAGCGTTGCAACCAGATATGCAAGCAAAAACATATCAAGGTACTTGCCGAAATATGCCGCTATCGCAAGCGGAATTAAAAGCGGACTTATTTTAATTTTCATTGAAGACACCTATGGCGGAATTGTAAAGCGCTTTTACATCAGTTTCATAGCGTATCGCTTTTGAAAGTGCAGATGTGCAGGCTTTTGCAACCATATTTTCGGAAGATGACGCAATATATAAAATTATAAATAGAAGAGCAGATACCAAAAGTTGCTTTAAGAATAACTTTAAACACCTGTATGGGAGCTTTTTTTTGTTTTTTTGTTGTTCTTTTTCGGACATTTTATTCACCTCAATAAAATATATTTGGACAAACAGGTTTTTATGCTTGAAAAAATGGAATAAATAGAGTATGATAATAGTATAGACAAAATAACTTTATGGGAGATTTTAATGGATTATAAGACTAAATTGGAAAATTGTTTAAGACGTGTCCAAAAACCGGCACGCTATATCGGAAATGAATTTAACAGTGTTCATAAGGAAAAGACGGACGATATGGCATCGTTTGCGTTTTGCTTTCCTGATGTGTATGAGGTGGGAATGTCACACCTTGGTATGAAGATTTTGTATCATATGTTAAATAACCGTGACGATACTGTTTGTGAGAGAGTTTTTGCGCCCTGGGACGATATGGAAAAGGAAATGCGGAACATCGGATTGCCTTTGCTTTCTATGGAAAGTTCTACCCCTGTGCGTGATTTTGATATTGTTGGATTTACCCTTCAATATGAAATGAGCTACTCAAATATTATCAATATGCTTGACCTTGCAGGAATTTCGCTTCGCAGTGCTGAAAGAAAGCTCGGTGACCCATTTGTGTGTTGCGGCGGTCCCTGTGCATATCATGCGGAGCCTCTTGCGGATATTATGGACTTCTTTATCCTGGGTGAGGGCGAAGAAGTGAATGGCGAAATAATGGAAGAATATATTAAGTGGAGAAACTCCGGCGAGGACAGGGAAAAGTTTTTGGAGCGTATTGCGTCAATCGAGGGTATTTATGTTCCGTCATTTTATGATGTGGAATTTAATGAGGATAATACCATAAAACGCTTTGAGCCAAATCGCAGTTGTGCACCGAAACAGGTTAAAAAGAGAATTATCAAGGATATGGATAATACCTATATACCTACAAACCTTATTGTACCTTTTACCGAGGCGGTACACGACAGAGTTATGCTTGAACTTTTCCGTGGTTGTATTCGCGGTTGCCGATTCTGCCAGGCAGGTTATATCTATCGCCCTGTCAGAGAGAGAAGCACCGATAAACTATTATCTGTTGCAAAGAAATCTCTTGATGCCACAGGGTATGAAGAAATGTCGCTTACCTCACTCAGTACAAGCGATTACAGAAATCTGCAAGGGTTGATTGACGGACTTTTGGAATTTACGGTTGATAAGTGTGTAAATTTATCATTGCCGTCCCTCCGTGTTGATAACTTCTCAATGGAACTTATGGAGAAGGTGCAGAAGGTTAAAAAGAGCGGACTTACATTTGCACCCGAGGCAGGAACGCAACGCCTCAGAGATGTAATAAATAAAAATGTCTTGGAAGAAGATTTAATGCGTACATCAAAAATTGCGTTTAGCGGCGGCTATAACAGGATAAAGCTTTACTTTATGCTTGGGCTGCCTACCGAAACCGATGACGATGTGCGCAGTATTGCAGACCTTGCACATAAAGTAATTAACACATTTTACGAAATCCCGATAGAGGAGCGAAAAGGAAGACAGGTATCGGTGACTGTCAGTACATCATTTTTTGTGCCTAAGCCTTTTACTCCGTTTCAATGGGAGCCACAGGCAAAAATCAGTGATATGGAGGATAAGGCAAAGCTTATCCGTGATGAAATAAAATCCAAAAAGATTATCTATAATTGGCATGAAAGTGATGTAAGCTTTTTGGAGGAGGTTTTCGCAAAAGGCGACAGAAGACTCGGAGAGGTATTGATAACCGCCCAAAAGCTCGGTTGTAAGTTTGACAGTTGGAGCGATTTCTTTAATTATGATAAGTGGATGGAAGCATTTAAAATAAACGGCATTGACCCTGCGTTTTATGCACACAGGCGTATTCCGTATGATGAGATTTTGCCTTGGGATTATGCCGATATCGGCGTCAGCAAAGACTTCTTTATAAAGGAACATAAGAAGGCGTACGCAGGTGAAACAACACCTTCTTGTCGCGAAAAATGCTCTGCATGCGGTGCATCAACCTTTGGAAGGGGTGTTTGCTTTGAGTAAGGTAAGATTAAAGTTTTCAAAACTCGGTATGGGTAAATATATTTCACATCCCGATTTACTGAGAGCCTTCACTCGTGCTATAAGGCGTGCAAAGCTTCCTGTTGCATATTCTCAGGGATTTAATCCGCATCAAAAAATGGCTTTTGCTTTGCCGCTTCCGATAGGGGTAACAAGTGACTGCGAATATGTTGATGTTGAATTTATAAAGGATATTGAATTTGATGAGCTTTGCACACGACTTAATGATAACCTGCCGCCGGACATACGCATAATATCAGCATCGGCACCTAATTTGGCGGCAAATACTATTGTATCTGCGGAATATATAATCAAGCTTATGTTAAGTTCACTTTTAAGCGAAAGTGATATAAAAGAATTTTTCGGCGTGCCTGAAATTTCGGTAATAAAAAAGACAAAGAAGGGCGATAAGACAGTTAATTTATTATCGTTTGTAAAAGCGTATGAGGTTTTAAGTATTGAAGATAATTTGCTTACACTTCGCACGGTTTTAGATGCAGGCGGAGAGAGAAACTTAAAGCCGGAAATACTTGTAAATACATTAGAAAAGATACTTCAACCAAACGGATTTTTAAAGATTGATATTCACCGCAAAAATGTATTTTCAGCTATTGGAGATACTTTTGTTCCGTTCATATAATAGAATTTAGATATAAAAATTATCAAGGGGGATTTTTATTATGAATTATTCGGTAGAGAGCTTTAACAAGTGGCTGTATCCTGACGATATAATAGGTGATAGCCCTGTTTTGTCGGCAAGGGTAAAAACTGCTCGTGCAGGATACGGCTCGTTTCAAATACTAACAAACGGTTTAAATGTGGGGGACAGTATCAGTGTATGCATAAAGGGTGTGCCTAAAAACGTTTCTGTCGAAGTATACCGTGAGCTTGATGTATATGTAAGCCACAATACGGGCGTTGTGGGATTTTGGGAAGACGATTACGAAATTGCAAAAGAATATACTACTCGCAAAGCACCTTTTAGAGTGTTTGATGCACTTGAACCGATTTTGGATGTTAGAAGCGTTAAAAACTCTACCGAGGCGTTTTATGTTGCCGTAAAGGCAACAAAGGATGCTGAACCAAATGTGTGTGTGATGTCTGTTGAATTCACAATAGGCGATAATAAAATTGTCATTCCCGTGGAAACGGAGGTTGTGGAGGCAATCGTACCGAAGGAAACTTTGTATATTACAAATTGGTACAGAGTGCATCAGATGGCAGAAGCGCACGGTTATGAAATGTTTTCCGAGGAACATTGGAAGATGATAAAAGTGTACGCTGAGGCCATGAGACGCACAAGACAGACAACCTTTTGGGTAACCTGGAATTTGGTTGAGAAATCCAAAGACGAGTTCGGAAATTATACCTTTGATTTTTCGAATGCAAAGAGGTTTATTGAACTTTTCCTCAGCCTTGGGTTTACACAAATCGAAGGCGGGCCGGTTTTCAGAAGGGCGCATTGGGGGGATACAGATTTTTTGATAGATGATATTCCCGTTCTTTCCGAGGAAGGGTATGCGTGTGCCTCTGCACTTTTGAAGGAATGGTATAAATTCCTTAAAGAAAATAATTGGCTTGATATTACTGTGCAGCATGTCGCTGATGAGCCGCATGAGAACTGTAGTTTGCAGTACAGAATATTAAGCGGTATAGTGCGTAAATTTATGCCGGGAATAAGAATTATTGAAGCGGTGGATTGCCCTGATTTAGCAGGAGCGGTTGATATATGGGTTCCTAAGAATAATAAGTATATAGAGCATAATGATATATATGAGTGGTATCGGAAAAACGGTGATGAAATATGGTATTATACCTGTTGTATGCCCGGAGGGCATTTTGCAAACCGTTTGCTTGATATGCCGCTTATACGCACCCGTATGTTGCATTGGGGAAATTATAAGTACAATCTTACAGGGTATCTCCATTGGGGATTTAATTGTTGTGACCCTAAGGGAAATTCGCTTGAAGAAACATGTGGCGGAAAAAATTTTCCTGCCGGTGATATGAATTTGGTTTATCCCTGCGGTGACAGAGTGCTTTTGTCTTTGCGCCTTGAACAGATGCGCTCGGGGGTAGAGGATTATGAACTTTTAAAAATTCTTGCTCAAAAAGACGAAAAGACCGCAAATGCACTTTGCGACGAATGTTTTAAAGCATTTGATGATTGCGACTGTCCTGCCGATAAGTTTGATGGCATAAGAGATAAGCTTTTGAAAAAAGTATCGGAAAATTTTTAAAATTTCCCTTGACAAAGGGTACATACTGTGTTAAAATATTTCGGTAACCGCGCAGAAAAGGTTTTAGAAGTTGCGCTTGGCACACCTTAATTGGCGAGTCTTGGGTAATAGGAGGGATTACGATTATGTACGCAGTTATTGAAACAGGCGGTAAGCAGTACAAGGTTGAACAGGGCGATGTTATCTTTGTTGAGAAGCTTGATGCAGAAGCAGGCGAAACAGTTACTTTTGACAAGGTTTTGGTTGTTGGCGGCGACTCACTTAAAGTTGGCGCTCCTTATGTAGACGGTGCTACTGTTACAGCTACTGTTGCAAAGAACGGTAAGGCTAAGAAGATTATTGTTTACAAGTATAAGCCTAAGAAGGGTTATCACAAAAAGCAAGGTCACAGACAGCCTTATACAAAGGTAGAAATTTCCGCCATTAATGGCTAATATCGATGATGGGAAACCATTTAAAAAGGAGTGAGAAAACATGGCTCATAAGAAAGGTATGGGAAGCACCAAGAACGGTCGTGATTCCGAGTCCAAAAGACTTGGTGCCAAGAAGGGCGACGGTCAGTGTGTTTTAGCAGGAAATATCCTCGTAAGACAGAGAGGTACCAAAATTCATCCGGGTATCAATGTTGGTAAGGGTTCTGACGATACTTTGTTTGCATTGGTAGACGGTAAAGTTAAGTTTGAGCGTTTGGGCAAAACAAAGAAACAGGTTTCGGTATACGAAATTGCTCAGTAATGATGTCTTAGGGGCGACTACATATGTAGCTCGCCCTTTTTCTTTTTAGAAGGAGGTGTAATTATGTTTTCAGATACAGCCAAAATATTTGTAAAAGCAGGTGACGGCGGTAATGGCGCAGTTACCTTTCACAGAGAAAAGTATGTTGCAGCAGGCGGCCCTGACGGCGGTGACGGAGGCAGAGGCGGCGATGTTATATTGCAGGCAAC
>JAZLIC010000008.1:0-10153 GCA_045617225.1 Clostridia bacterium | reverse complement strand
TTTTGAAAAGTCTTCATCAAATACAACTGAAAAAATCCTGCGATAAAATATAATAAACAATGCCAGAACTACCAAAGACAAGATAACAGAAATCTTTAAATCGTTTTCGTTTATCGCCAAAATACTTCCGAAAAGGTAGTTGTTTATATCGGTATTCATTCCGGTAGAAACAGATGCGACAAGTATTCCTATCGCCAACGCCCCTGTGGAAATCAAGGCGATTGCCGCATCACCACGCATTTTTCCTGCCTTGCTGATGCGAAGAAGTAAAATTGCCGCAATTATTACAACAGGTATTGTAAATTCAAGAGGTGCAAAGTTAAGTGCCGATGCAATCGCAAGTGCGCCAAAGCACACATGTGACAGTCCGTCGCCAATCATGGAAAATCGCTTTAAAACCAAACCGACACCCAAAAGTGATGAACAAAGCGAAACCAAAATTCCGACAACAAGCGCACGAATTATAAAGGTATAAGAAAACATATTTGTAAAAATATCAATCATGCTTATGTCCTCCTATAAACGCACGTCCCAAATCACTATGTATATAATCTTCGGTTTTGCCGAAGAAAGTGTTTTCGTCATTTAGATGCAGAATATGCGTTGCATATTTTACCGCACAATGTATATCGTGCGAAACCATAACAACTGTAATTCCATTCTCGGTATTTAAACGCTTCACCTTTTCAAAAAACAAAGTAGTCATAGGGCCGTCAAGTCCCGTTACAGGCTCGTCCATAAAAATTGCTCTCTTTGTTGCGCAAAGTGCACGTGCCAACAAAACACGCTGTTGCTGACCGCCCGAAAGCTCTCTGAAACACTTTCTTTTAAGATTTGCGATTTGCATATCCTCCATAGCGGCTTTTGCAATTTCTTTTTCGCATTTACTGTAAAACGGCCCAATTTTACTGCCGTTTAAACATCCGGACAAAACAACCTCAAAAACAGATGCCGGAAAGTCTTTTTGAACTTCCGTCTTTTGTGCCACATAGCCTATATCCTTTTGCTTTATTCCGTCATTATACTCAATTTTCCCTGAAAGAGGGGATTTGAGACGCAGCATAGCTTTAAGAAGGGTGCTTTTGCCTGCACCGTTTTCGCCGATAATACAAAGATATGACCCCTCATCTACTAAAAATGTGAGGTTGTTTATAACTTTAATATTGTCATATCCTAATTGTAAATTCTTACATTCAAACAATGCCATTAGTTAAGCGCCTCTCTTATTAAATCACAATTTCTGTTCATAAGCTCTAAGTAGGTAACGTTATTTTCCATATCGGTTTTTGAAAGATTGTGACAGGAATGGAGTAATTCAGCCTTTGCATCTGTGTTTTCAACAATCGTATCTGCAATTTTATGTGTACTGAACTCCAAATAAAATACAGTCGGTATCTCCTCTTCCTTTACTTTATCAATTAAAAACGCTACCGTCTGTGCACCTGCCTCAGACTCACTGCTGCAACCCGGAAACGCCGCACTGTAAGATAGGTTATATTCTTTCGTTAAATACCTAAACGGAAATCTATCTCCAAACAATATGGTTTTTCTTTTTGAATTCTCTGTGATGCCCCTGAATTTTGCGTCCAAAGAATTTAACTTTTCGATATACTCTGCCGTGTTTTTAGCGTAAATATCCTCATATTGAGGTGAAACGGAAAGTAAAGTTTTTGAAATAGCCTTTACGATTTCTACCGCACATTTTGGTGATGTCCAGACATGCTCATCATACTCTTCTCCGTCTTCTCCGTCGTTTTCGGCTTCCATACCGGGAACAATCTCTTCTTCTAAATTATCAACATAGTCCATCATTTTAACAGTGTGTAAGTCTTTATTATCAATGGAAGACAGGATATGGTCAACCCAAACATCGGACTCACCGCCGTTGTATATAAAGATGTCGCTTTCCTGAATTTTCAAAATATCACTCGGCGATGGCTCGTAAGAATGGCTCTCCATTCCGGGTTTTAAAAGCATTGTAAGTTCCACGGTATCGCCTGCAATTTCACGGACAAAATCATAGGGCGGAAAGATAGTGGTAACCACCTTTATCTTCTCGGAATTCTCTTTTTGAGTGACATTTCCACACCCAAAAAGAGAAAACAGAGCCAAAACAAATATTAAAATAATTGTAATTACTCTTTTGTATCTTTCCATAAGAAATCCTCTCGCAAAACCGCAAGACTATATTTTATCCTGCGGACTTTTCTTCACCGATAACCTCTTTTTTGCTCTGTGTGTGTTTTAGAGACTTTCGGTTGTTATTGTGTATAAGTTTAGGTTTTGCCTTTTCTGTAATACATTTTTCGGTTATTATAACCTTTTCTATTGTTGGGTCAGACGGTATTTCGTACATAATATCAAGCATTACATCTTCGATTATTGTACGCAAACCACGTGCCCCTGTATTACGATTAAACGCCTGATTTGCGACAGCGGTAACCGCCTCGTCCTCAAATTCAAGAGTTACTCCGTCCATTTCAAAGAGTGCCATATACTGCTTTAAAAGTGCGTTTTTAGGCGTCTTTAAAATAAGCTTTAATGCATCAACATTTAAAGAATCCAAAGCGGTAACGACAGGCATTCTGCCGATAAGCTCCGGTATAATACCGTATTTTATCAAATCTTGCGGCAAAACTTCTTTTAAGGTTTCACCACGATTATGTTCCTTTTTACTTTCCACCTTTGCGCCAAATCCCAAAGTTTTCTCACTTATTCGACTTTGAATAATTTTATCAAGTCCTTCAAAAGCGCCACCGCAAATAAAGAGAATGTTGGTAGTGTCAATCTGCAAAAATTCCTGATGCGGATGCTTTCTTCCACCGGTCGGCGGAACTGATGCAACCGTACCTTCAAGGATTTTAAGCAAAGTTTGCTGAACGCCCTCACCGCTAACATCTCTTGTGATAGAGGGATTTTCGGATTTGCGTGAAATTTTATCTATTTCATCAATATAGATTATACCCTTTTCGGCAAGTTCAATATCAAAGTTTGCGGCTTGAATGAGCTTTAAAAGGATATTTTCAACATCTTCTCCAACATAGCCGGCTTCGGTAAGTGATGTTGCATCTGCAATTACAAAAGGAACATTAAGCTTTTTGGCAAGAGTTTGTGCTAAAAAAGTCTTGCCGCAGCCTGTTGGACCTATCATTAAAATATTGCTCTTTTGAAGTTCGATATCATTATTTTTTAAGCCGTTTGAACGAATACGCTTGTAATGATTATAGATTGCAACTGACAGAGCCTTTTTTGCACGGTCCTGACCTATAATATAATCATCTAAAAATGCGTTAATTTCCTTAGGCTTTGGAAGCTCATCGAAATCTCCGTCACTATATATATCATCAAATTCATCGCTGAACAATTCAACGCAAAGGTCAACACATTCATTACATATATATGCGTTTGGGCCTTCAATAAGCTTTTTTACCTGCTCCTCTGTCTTGCCGCAAAAGGAGCATCTGCAAGGTGAAATATCTTCGATTTTAGTTGACATACTCCTGCATCACTCCTATCTGTTGGTCACAATTTTGTCTATCAAACCATATGAAAGTGCAGCCTTTGCGTCCATAAAATTGTCACGCTCCGTATCTGCCTTTATTACATCAAGAGGCTGACCTGTATTGTTGCTTAAAATTTGATTTAAGTTATCCTTTATTTTAAGCATTCTTTCAACATGAATTTGCATATCGGTTGTCTGACCTTGTGTGCCGCCCAAAGGCTGATGTATCATAATTTCACTGTTCGGAAGTGCAAAACGCTTTCCTTTTGCACCTGAAGATAACAAAAATGCACCCATAGATGCCGCCATACCGACACAAATAGTTGATACATCTGCTTTTGTGTATTGCATTGTATCGTAAATTGCCATACCTGCGGTAACCGAACCGCCCGGACTGTTGATATATAAGTTAATATCCTTATCAGGGTCTTCACCGTCTAAAAACAAGAGCTGTGCAACAACCAGGCTTGCGGTAGCATCTGTTACTTCACCTGAGAGAAAAATAATTCTGTCTTTAAGTAATCGTGAAAAAATATCATAGGAACGCTCACCTCTGCCGGTTTGTTCAATGACATAAGGCACAAAGTTGTTTGAAATCTCGTTATACATATAAAAATCTCCCTTCACTAAATTTGTTATAATAGTTAAAAATAAGTATTTATTTTACTTAATAAGGTTGACCGGGATATTATTACCAAGTCAACCTTACTGTATACATTATTTGCTTACTGAGTTCTTAACTAAAAATGCAATTGTCTTTTCTGCCTTCAAGCGGTCTGAAACCTCATTTGTTGTAACATACTTCTTGACATCTTCAAGCTTCATTGAATAATCTTCTGCCATCTTGTTATACTCGGCTTCGATATCCTTATCGCTTACCTTTATGCCTTCAACCTCACAAACCTTTTCAAGTATCAAGGTGGTCTTTACACGCTTTTTAGCTTCCTCCTTGTACTGCTCTCTGAGAGTTTCCGGTGTCTGGCCGGTGTACTGCATATATTGTTTTAAATCAAGTCCCTGATAACGCATATTCATATCCAAATCTCTTATCATATTGTCAATTTGGCTTTCAATCATAGCGTCAGGAATATCAATCTCAGTATTAGCGGCTACCGCTTCGATAACCTTTTCTTCTGTTTCGTGCTGTGCACGTTCTTTGTTTGCCTTGGAAAGCTTTTCTTTTGTATCCTTTTGAAGTTCCTCTAAGGTGTCAAATTCGCTGACATCTTGTGCAAAATCATCGTTAAGCTCAGGAAGCTCTTTAAATTTGATAGCATTGATTTTAACCTCAAATCGTGCATCCTTGCCCTTTAATTCTTCTGCGTGATACTCCTTTGGGAATGTAACATTTACAGTAACAGTTTCATCTGTCTTTTTGCCGATTAACTGTTCCTCAAAACCGGGAATAAACTGACCGGAGCCAATAGTTAAATCAAAGTTCTCGCCTTTGCCGCCTTCGAACGCAACATCATCAACAAAACCTTCAAAATCAATGTTTACTATGTCATCTTTCTTTACTGCACGGTCATCAACGGTAACAAGTCTTGAATTTCTCTCTCTTAACTTTTCTATCTCAGCGTCAACATCTTTCTTTAATGTTCTGTATGAAACCTTTTCTACCTCAACGCCTTTATATGTTCCAAGTTCAAATTCAGGCTTTACTGTAACCTTTGCGGTAAAGATAATATCCTTTCCGTCAACGATTTCACCTTTAATATCAATTTCAGGCTGGTCAACCGGTGAAATATTGTTTTCGGTTATCGCTCTATCATATGCAGCAGGCAAGGCAAAGTTTATTGCATCTTCGTAAAAAATTTCTTTACCGTAATACTTCTCAATAATTGCACGAGGTGCTTTACCTTTACGGAAGCCTTGAATGGTAATCTTTTTAACATTCTTTTTGTACGCCTGGTCCATTGCTTTGCTAAACTCCTCCGGAGTAACTGCAAACTCAAAACTTACAACATTTTTTTCTGCTTTTTTTACTTTACTCATACTTATCTCTCCGTTCTAAAATATACGCATAACATTATACCACATTTTTTTAAAATATCAAGGATTTTTTTAGGTTTTCCGTTAAATTTATAACATTTATCAAATTCCTTCTAAATTAAACGGCGGTGTATATGCAAGAGTTGCACTTTCCTTCTCCTGCGTATACCCATTTGTAAAGCTGAATTCTATTGCTTTATCCAAGACAGAATTGTATTCAAAGGTAGTAATTCTTCTTTGCAATTCCGGAAAATCAGTATTTTTATCAATGGGAGTGTACTGTCGCATAAGGCTGAGGAGTATCTTATTTTGAAGTTTCTGCTCATTTAGCCATTTTAAAATTTCCATACTGTCTTTTCTGAGTCCGGGCAGGACCAAATGCCGTACTATTACGCCTTTCTCTAAAATTCCGTTATCGTTTATTTTATACTTGCCTGTCTGTTCCGTCATTTCAAGAAGTGCATTTGAGGCATACTTAAAATAATCATTGCATTTTGAATACTTTTGTGAAAGCTCACTGCTAAAATATTTTAAATCGGTAAGATATATATCGACATAACCGTCAAGGCTTTTTATTGTTTCCACCCTCTCATATCCGCCCGTGTTATAGACCACGGGAATATGAAGCTTATTTTTAGACATATCTAAGGCTTTAAGAATTTGCGGAACGTAATGGGTGGGTGAAACCAAATTTATATTTATTGCGCCCTTTTCCTGCAAATTCAGGAATATTTCCGAAAGCCTTTGAACAGAAACTTCTTTACCAAAACTTTCGTGACTTATTTTAAAGTTTTGACAATAGCAGCATTTAAGGGTGCAACCGCTAAAAAATACCGTTCCGCTTCCTTCACCGGCGCAAATGCAGGGTTCTTCCCATTTATGCAGAGCGGCCCTTGCCACCTTTGGCGTAGTTTTTGAGCCGCAAAAGCCTAATCGTTCTTTTCTGTCAGCTCTGCACATACGGGGGCAGAGAGTACATTCGTAGTTACTCATTTTTTCGCTTCCTTTTTAAGTATAACTATTCCGAAAAACATTATAAAGGGGAATAACGCCGTAAACAAAAGACCTATCTTTAATGATAATTCCGTAATGCTTGATGAGTGTATAAACACGCTTAAACCGCTTAAATCAAGGTTAGATACCGCATTTGAAATAAATCCCGTAATCCCGGGGCCTGAGGTACAACCTATATCGCCCGAAAGTGCAAGAAATGCAAACATAGCGGTTCCGCCATACGGAAATCGGTTTGAGGCAAGACTATATACTCCGGGCCACATAAGTCCAACCGATAATCCGCACAATCCGCAACCTATCAACGATAAAATCGGTGTAGGTGCAAATACTGTAAGGAGATAACTTAAAACACAAAGAATACTGCTTGATACAAGTGATGATTTAAGCGAAATTTTATCGCCTTTTAATCCATAGTATGTTCTCACAAGAGCCATCAAGAATGCAAACATACACGGACCAAGTAAATCGCCTAAAAATTTTGAAACTTTAAGTCCTGACTCGGCAAATAATGACGCCCACTGTGACATAGCGATTTCAGATGCACCGGAGCATATCATAAGTATAATTAAAATCCAAAACGTTTTCTTCGCAAATAACTCCTTTGCAGACATTTCCTTTCCTTTGTCTTTAACCAAATCGCAAAGCGGAACCTTTGCAAACAGAAATGTATTAAGAAATGGGATAACAGCCCAAATTATCGGCAGGTATCTCCAATTTTTTATTCCGAACTTCAAAAAATATACGGTTGAGAGTGCTATAACAAGCATCTGTCCCCAACAATAAAATGAATGCAGAAGGCTCATATCCGCCTTCTTTTTATCCCCCGGCAGTGCTTCAATTATCGGACTTACCACTACTTCTATCAGTCCTCCGCCTACCGCACTGATAATGCTTGCGATGACGAGTCCGGCATACGGATTGATAATGTACGGAAGTATGCCTAAGGATACAAGTCCAACGGCAGAAAGTATATGCGAAAGAACAGTCGCATTTCTGTATCCTATGCGGTCAACATACCGTGCAGAAAGAATATCAACTACCATTTGAATGCCAAAATTTATAATAATCAAGCAGGAAATACTCGTAAGCGAAATACCAAATTCCTCTCTGAATGTAACAAAAAGAAGCGGCGAAAGATTGTTTACAATAGCCTGCGTTATATAACTTATGTAACTTGCAAATTTTGTGTGTGAATAGTTAAATTTCATTTTTACTCCCCTTTATCCTATTGATATTATATCAAATTTTAGATATTATGCAAGAATATTTGTTCACAAAAATATTGATTTTAAGAACAAAACTTGATATAATCAAATATCGAGAGGTGACTAAAATGATTATAGACTCACATTCACACATATATCCTGATAAAATCGCATCGCTTGCCGTAAATGGTATTGGCGATTTTTATAATATACCAATCAGCGGCAACGGTACATTGAAAAATTTTATATCTCTGATGGACAAGGCAGGCATTGATAAGGCTGTTGTTCATTCTGTTGCTACAACCCCGCATCAGGTGGAGTCTATAAACAATTTTATTATTAAGTCAGTACAGAAATATCCGGACAGGCTTATCGGTTATATGACCTTACATCAGGATTATACAGAGTTTGAAAAAGAAATAAATCGCGGAATCGAAGCCGGACTTAAAGGTGTAAAAATGCACCCTGATTTTCAAAAATTCGCCATTGATGACCAAAAGGTTTATCCGATATACGAGTGTTTATCTAAACGTATACCCATACTTTTTCACACCGGCGATAAGCGTTATAAGTATTCAAATCCACATATGGTTAAGCATGTATTAGATGATTTTCCGGAATTAGACGTAATCGGTGCACACTTCGGCGGTTGGTCTGAATGGGCAGAAGCAACGGAACTTTTAAAAGATAAGCGTATATGGGTAGATACTTCAAGTACTACTTATGCAATGCCTCCCGAAGAAGTTAAAAAACTGATAAACGCTTACGGCACAGAAAAAGTTTTATTTGGTGTAGACTTTCCGATGTGGAATCCCGTTGATGAGCTCGAAAGATTTAACAAGATTTCTA
Source organism: Clostridia bacterium (assembly GCA_045617225.1). Classification (GTDB taxonomy): domain Bacteria; phylum Bacillota; class Clostridia; order Monoglobales; family Monoglobaceae; genus JAZLIC01. Next base: position 1,591 of record JAZLIC010000008.1, on the reverse strand, counting down.
TCAGTGACGATGCAAAAGAAAAAATACTTTCCGGTAATATAATAAACTTGTTAAAATTATAAAGAAAAAGGTGCCTTTCGGCACCTTTTTATATTAAAACTATTCGCAATCGCAACAATCATCACAATCGCAACCGCAGTCGCAGTCACCAAAATCAAGTTCGATTAACTCGCCGCATTCCGGGCAACAGAATTCGCCGTCTGCCAAAGCGTCCAGGTCCTCGGAAGTTAACTCGATTTCCGCACCGCAATTATCGCAACGGAGGCACAAAGCATCATCCTCATCATCTTCGCCGAACACTTCGTCACCGATAATCTCAATAACATCTTCCATATCATCAAGACGTTCTTCAATTGCACCTTGCTCATCATCAAGCATATCGACTTCGTCTGCAATATCACCGATTACATCAATGATAGCGTCCAAAAGCTTTCCTTCATTACTTTCTTTATCAAGCTTCATACCATCTGCAAGACCTTTAAGGTATGCGGCACGATTTGTAATCTCGGACATAATCATTACCTCCTATACTCTTTCCATATATTCACGGGTACGGGTATCAATACGAACTTTGTCACCTTCGTTTACAAACATAGGTACATTTATTACTGCGCCGGACTCAACCGTAGCAGTCTTTGTAGCGTTTGTAGCAGTATTGCCCTTAACACCCGGCTCGGTTTCGGTAACTGTAAGCTCAACAAATGTCGGTGGCTCAACTGCAAAAACATTGCCTTTGTAAGACAAAATTTTAACTGTCATATTTTCCATAACAAAGTCAAGTGCATCACCAAGCTGCTCTGCATTAAGAGGAATCTGTTCATAGGTTTCAGGGTCCATAAAGTAGTAAAGGCCGCTGTCTTCATAGAGATATTCCATATCCTTACGGTCTATATGTGCCTTTTCAACCTTTTCAGTCGGATTGAATGTACGTTCAATCACTGCACCTGTTATCGCATTCTTCATCTTTGTACGAACAAAAGCCGCACCCTTGCCCGGCTTTACATGTTGAAATTCTACTACCTGATAAACATTTCCTTCAAATTCAAATGTAAGTCCGTTTCTAAAATCACCAGCTGTTATCATTGGTAACCCTCCTAAAAATTAGTCATTTTATTTTCTAAAACTTATATTTATAACATTTTATAATATTTTAAAGAAAATTGCAAGAAAAAATTTATATAAAAACAAAATATTTTAGATTTCTATCAGTTCTTTCGCCAAATTCGTCAAATTTTCCAAACCGTTTTCCTTAACGCAAACCATATCCTCTATTCTCACTCCGTAACGATTTGGAATATATATTCCGGGCTCGCAGGTAACAATCATATTTTCTTTAAGTATCATATCCGAAGACGGTGTCAAGGTAGGCATTTCATGTATCTCTAAACCCACACCGTGTCCCAATGCGTGACCAAAATATTCACCATAGCCTGCCTCCTCTATTATTGAGCGTGCGGCCTTGTCTGCATCAGAGCACAAAACACCTGCCTTTATGGCATCAAGTCCTGCCTGTTGTGATTTCCTTACGATTTCATAAATCTTCTTTTGTTCCGAATCTGCCTTTCCCAAAACGACAGTGCGTGTCATATCC
>JAZLIC010000007.1:0-7532 GCA_045617225.1 Clostridia bacterium | reverse complement strand
GAAGTATATGGATAATAATCGGCGTTTTACTTATAGTAATCATTGCGGCAGTTGCAATTATTGTTAAAGTAAAGAAAAATAAAAAATAATCGGTTATCTGTATTATTTGTGATTTACAAAAATCGACAAGCTTTTATAGAGGCTTGTCGATTTTATTTTGATTTCAAAGCATTGACTTTTTAAACCGATATGATATAATTCGATTAAGGAATATAATTATAAAAAGGAGGTATAAAAAATGAAAAAATTTGGGTTAATGCTTTTGATGTCGGCAATAATGCTTGTGTGCATACTGCCGATGACAGCGAGTGCGTTCATTTTTCCGGGACTCTCCGCATTTCCGTCAACCATATCAAGCGGAAGTATATGGATAATAATCGGCGTTTTACTTATAGTAATCATTGCGGCAGTTGCAATTATTGTTAAAGTAAAGAAAAACAAAAAATAAGAAGGGGGAAGACCGTGACAACATTTAGTGTATTGAGGCTGATTTCTTTTTTGATATCGCTTTCGGCGGTTATCTTCGGCATAACGAAAGTGCTGACAAAGAAGGCCCCCATGTATTTTAAGCTTGTTGTCGGAGCTGCTGTCTGTTATATGTTAAAGGAGCTTAGCAGACAAACTGCCTATATATGCGGAAATCCACAAGGCAATACGGTTGTGGAGATACTTGCCGTCATAGGCACAGTATTCTTTTTACTTTCCGCCGAATATGGTCAGATTGATGGGCTTGTAGATGACAGCAGTACAAAAAAGGGTATAAAATTTGCTTCGTGTATAATTCCGATAATTTTGATATTCAGTTATGCAGTGATGCTTGCTATGGGACTGAGCAATAATCTTCCTAAGGCGATTGCTTATGGATTGACGGTTTTGATAATGCTTCCTGCATCTTATTATAATACGAAACATTTGCTTATGAAAGAGGACGAGGTCGGCTTTCTGATATCCTCTAAGCTTTGTAATATATTTGCGCTTTTATATTGGCTCGGAACAGATGTTATTATGATTGCCGGAATCGGTGATAACCGGATTTTTTCTGATGTTATTCATACATTGGTATCCTGCATATCGCTTGCGCTTGTTCTGTCGGCAGAATGGGGAGTGAAAAAATGGAAAATTTTAATCTCATCCTTTTTATAAGCATTGCGACGCCGCTGCTTATGATGTTGTTTGTTTGCGAAGGCAAAACACGCAACTTTGTCATCTTTTTCTTGATAGGAATGTCGGCGTGTCTGTTTAGCGGAGAAGTGGTCGGAGCTATTATAAAAGCGGCAGATTTTTCTGATGAGTATACAGTTACAAATATAACACCGGTTTTAGAGGAAACCTGTAAGCTTATACCGATTGTTTTCTTTGCCGCCGTATTAAAGCCCAAGAAACAGGTTCTTTTGGAATGTGCTTTTGCGGTCGGAACAGGCTTTGCCGTCCAGGAAAATGCGTATATACTTGCAATGGCTTTGGGTGATGTGTCGATATTTATTGCGATTATTCGAGGCTTTGGAGCCTCTATGGTGCATGTAGTGAGTACACTTGGTATTGGTTACGGAATGAGTTTTATCAACAAAAGACGCAAGCTGTCGGTTCCGCTTACAACGGCGCTTTTTGCGGCGGCGGTGACTTGGCATTCCATATATAATCAGCTTATTCAGACATACGGAGCGGTAATATCCATATTGCCTATGATAATATTTATTCAAATACTTTGGCAGATGAAAGTTGCGCAAGCACGCTTTAACAGTTGACCTTTCGTCGTTTTTTGCCAATCATACCGGGTGGGCTGCGGCTTTTCAAAAAGAAATGAGGTGTACCGGAAAAAAGCATCGAAAGGCGATGCTTTTTTTAATGAAGTCGCCTTCGGCTAATGAAGGAATGAAGTCGCACCTTGCGGCGCTAATTGTTTTCAAGGCGACTTTGCTTCATTAGGTGCGAAGCACCATCTTCATAGAAACATTTAGGTTTCTGCTTCATATTTGCGGAGTAAATGCTTCATTAAAATATGGAAAAAGTATGGTGCAAAATTGTTGGCGGTTTTTAGCAAAGTTTCGTTTATTTTCATACTAAATATAAAAAAATCGGCAAAAATCGAAAATTTTGTATTGCTTTTATTTTTAATGAGAGTTATAATATTCTTACAACATAGATTTTGTGCTGCTGAGCTTCTTTAGTATGTAATTATATTTACATAAATTTAATAATAAAATTAAAGGAGAATGAGTATGAAAAAAGCATTAACAAGTGTTCTTGCTGTTGTTTTGTGCATTAGCATGGTTTTGTGCATGGGTGCCTGCGGCAAGAAAGCGGACGAAGCAAAGAGCGAACAAAGTGTTTCTTTTAAAGTTGGAGCAGTGTTGCTCGGTGATGAAACAGAAACTTACACAAAGGCGCATATGGATGGTCTTGAAACGGCGGTTGCTGAGCTTAAAGATGAGGGCATCGATATAGAGCTGGTTTACAAGAAGAAGGTTTCTGACGAAAACGTTCCTACAAACGCACAGGATCTTGTAGCTGACGGTTGTCAACTCGTAGTATGCAACTCTTACGGCCATCAGACAAACCTTGAACCGGTTGTTAAGGAAAATCCTGATGTTAAGTTCTTTGTTGCAACAGGTGATATGGCTGCAACATCTAACCTTCCGAACTATGTAAACGGTTATCCGCGTGCTTACGAAGCACGTTATGTCGCAGGCGTAGTTGCCGGCAAGAAGATTGAGGCTATGTTAAACGACGGCACCATTTCAGAGGAAACCACACCGAACGTATTTGATGAAAAAGGAAATATTAAAATCGGTTATGTAGGTGCGTTTAACTATGCAGAGGTTGTAAGCGGTTATACTGCTTTCTATCTTGGTGTAAAGAGCGTTGTTGAAAATGTAAGCATGATTGTAAAATATGCTAACACATGGGGTTCAAATGAAAGAGAAGCGGCTGTTGCCGAATATCTTATGGGACTTGGCTGTGTTGTAATCAGTCAGCATTCAGATGCGACAGGTGCCGCAACAGCTGTTCAGAAAGCTTATACAGAGAATGGCACAAATTGCTTTATCGTAGGTTATAATGGTTCACTTCTTGGTGTAGCTCCTGATGTAGCCTTGACATCTGCTACAAACAACTGGGCAATTTACTATAAGTATTTGCTCGGAAACCTTGCAAAGGGCGAAGAAGTTGTGACAGATTGGTCAAAGGGTTATGAAGCAGATGCTGTTAATATTACCGAGTTTGGTAAGGCTTGTGCAGATGGCACAGAGGAAGCTGTTGAAGCTGCGGTTGAAGCTATCAAGAGCGGTGAACTTAAAGTATTTGATTGCGCTAAGTTTGCAGTTAACGGAGAAAACCTTTCAACATATACCGACGCTTTTGGTATGAATGGTGCAGAGTGCATAAAGACAGAAGGCGATGTTGCTTACTTTGATGACCAGACACTTCGTTCCGCTCCTTACTTTGATATTCGTATAGACGGAATCACAGAAGAAGCTTCTGATTATAACGACTAATCAAAACGGATACGGGACTGCATCAATCATTTGATGCAGTCCCATTATGATTTTTAAGGAAATTTAGTGCAATAGAAAAACGCATTTTTCTGAAACACAAACGAAAAGGAGAAGATTTAATGCAAACTGTGCACGCTATTGAGATGAGAGGCGTTTCAAAGATATTTCACGACAAGTATGCGAACGATAAGGTTGACTTTACGGTAGAGCATGGAGAGATACTTTCGCTTCTCGGAGAAAACGGCAGTGGAAAGACCACTCTTATGAATATCCTGTCCGGCATCTATTTTCCGGAGGAGGGTGAAATTTTTGTTGATGGCAAACAAGTATCTATTAAATCGCCAAAGGATGCACTTGACCATAAAATAGGAATGGTACATCAGCATTTTAAATTGGTTGATGTGTTTACTGCCGCCGAAAATGTGATTTTGGGCTTTAACGAAGGCGGGAAAATGAATCTTTCAAAGGTTTCCAAACGCCTGACAGAGATTGCCGAGCAATATGGATTTTCGGTGGAACCGGATAAACTTGTAAGCGAAATGAGCGTGTCCGAAAAGCAGACTCTTGAAATATTAAAGGTGCTTTATCGAGGAGCGGATGTGCTTATTTTGGACGAGCCTACGGCGGTGCTTACACCGAAGGAAACGGAAAAGCTCTTTAACATTATGCGTAATATGAAGGCAGACGGTAAATCCATCATTATTATTACTCATAAGTTAAGCGAGGTGCTTGAAATTTCCGACCGTGTTGCTATACTTCGCAAGGGCAAAAGCGTAGGCTGTATTCAAACTGAGGAAGCAAACGAAGCTATTTTAACCGAAATGATGGTGGGAGAAGAGGTTTCGTTAAATATAGACCGCAATATGCCGAAAAATCCCGAAAAGCGTATAAGTGTAAAGCACCTATCTTGCGTCAACGAGGACGGCGTACTTGCGCTTGATGATGTAAGCTTTGATATATATGGCGGCGAAATTCTCGGAATTGCGGGAATAAGCGGTTGCGGTCAAAAGCAACTTTTAGAAGCCATAGCCGGTCTGCAACGCACAGAGGAAGGCTCGGAAATTATATATTATGCACCGGACGGATACGAGGAATCGCTTATAGGGAAAACTCCTCGTGAAATAAAAAAGATAGGTGTTTCACTTTCCTTTGTGCCTGAGGACCGTCTTGGAATGGGACTTGTCGGTTCTTTGGGTATGACGGAAAATATGATGCTTAAAACATACGCCGACGGAAAATCCATTTTTACAAATCCGGCTCCGTCAAAGAAGTTGGCGGAAACTTTAAAAGAAGAGTTGCGTATTGTTACGCCCGGAATATCAACTCCGGTTCGACAGTTATCGGGCGGAAATATCCAAAAAGTTCTTGTGGGAAGGGAAATATCCGAAGCACCGTCGGTTCTGCTTACCGCCTATGCGGTAAGGGGCTTGGATATCAATACATCATACCTTATCTACAATCTTTTAAATAAGCAAAAAGAAAGCGGCGTCGGTGTTGTGTATGTAGGCGAGGATATGGACGTACTTCTTGCACTTTGTGACCGTATTTTAGTTCTTTGCGACAAAAAGGTCAGTGGAATTGTTGATGCACGAACTGCGACCAAAGAACAGATAGGTTTACTCATGACAAGTTTGCCGGAAGGGGGGAACCGTGATGAAAACGAATGAAATACGTGAGCCGTTTGTTCATATCACAAGGAGAGAACATATGTCCTCTAAGATGGCTTGGGGCATACGAGGCGTTGCTTTTTTACTGGCATTGCTTGCTTGCGGATTCTTTATAAGAATAATAGGCGGAGTACCTCTTGCGGAAGGCTTTTTGCAAATGTTTCAGGGTACATTCGGCAACTTTAACAGTGCATCAAGCGTGAGGATACGTTGTTTTGATACTGCATTTTATACGACAAAGCTTTTATGTATTGCGGTTGCCCTTGCTCCGGCTTTTAAAATGAAGTTCTGGAACATAGGTGCAGAAGGGCAAGTAATTATCGGCGGTCTTGTGACTGCGTTCTTTATGCATAATCTTGCAGGCACTATGCCGACCGGTTTGTTTTATATTCTTATGGTTGTATGTGCGATTGTTGCAGGAGCGTTGTGGGCTTCAATCCCTGCCGTTTGTAAAGCAAAATGGGGCACAAACGAAACGCTTTTTACACTTATGATGAACTATGTGGCAATCAAACTGACCGACAGTTGCGTAAATGCGTGGAAGGGCCTTAATCCCTCATTGCCTATCTTTGAAAACGGATGGATGCCGCAGATTTTCGGACAAAACAGCGCAATCTGTATTTTTGTCTTCCTGGCAGTTGCGATTTTAATGTTCTTTTATCTGAAAAAGACAAAGCAAGGCTATGACATCACTGTGGTAGGAGACTCCTATAATACTGCACGCTATGCAGGTATCAATATAAAGGAAGTTATTATTCGTACCATGTTTATTTCCGGTGCCGTTTGCGGTCTTTGCGGATGTATGACGGTATCCGGATATTCACACAATATCAATTCCGCAACGGTAGCGGGAGGATATGGATTTACGGCGATTATCGTTGCCTGGCTTGCTAAATTCAATACCATCAGTATGATTTTTATATCACTTGTTATTGTGTTCTTAGAGCGTGGCACAAGTCAACTTGGAAATACATACCCTGCTTTTGCTACGGGAGCAGGTCAGATATTGACAGGCTTGGTATTGTTCTTTATCATCGGAAGTGAATTCTTTATAAATTATCAATTACATTTCCGTAAAGGTAAGCACAATAGTGTAAAGGAGGCGAAGTAATGACCGCAGCAGTAATAACAAATGTTATAAATTGGATTACTCGTGCCGTTGTATTCGGAACTGTGATTATGTACGGAGCGCTCGGCGAAACGATTACCGAAAAAAGCGGAAATATGAACCTGGGTATTCCCGGTATTATGTGTATCGGCGGTGCAGGAGGCTTTATTTCGGCATTCACCTATGAAATGTATGCGGCAGAACCTTCCGCTCTTACGGCTATCCTGATAAGTGTAGTTTTTGCCTTTTTGTGTGCCGCTTTGGCAGGTGCGCTCTTTTGCTTCCTTACTACAACGCTGAGAGCCAACCAGAACGTGACAGGTCTTGCACTTACAACCTTTGGCTTAGGCATAGCAAAGTTCTTTTGTATGAGCGCAATCCCAAGTGGCGAAACAACCATCAAAGCCGCTTTCACCAATCAGGCTTTTGCGGCAAAGCTTCCCTTTGCCGACAAATTGGGCGTAGGCGGACAGATATTTTTCAGTTACGGATTTATGATGTATTTGGCAATAATTGTTGCCATTGTTATGTCGTTGTTCCTCAATCGCACGCATACGGGCCTTAATCTTCGTGCCGTTGGCGAAAGTCCGGCTACCGCAGACGCTGCCGGTATCAATGTAATAAAAAACAAATATTTTGCCACAATAATCGGTGCCGGTTTAGCAGGCCTTGGCGGTGCATACTATGTTTTAGACTATAATTACGGCTCTTGGTCAACCACTGCCGCAAGCGGTATCGAAGCGCTCGGATGGCTTTCACTTGCTCTTGTTATCTTTGCCGCATGGAAACCGCTTAACCTTATTTGGGGCTCCTATTTGTTCGGCCTTTGCTATTGGTTATATACCTACATAACTATATTTAATGTCCCCATGACTACGGCAAGAAGCTCTCTCTTTGAAGCTGTGCCGTATTTGGTTACGATTGTTGTGCTGATAGTTTTCAGTGCAAGGAAGAAGAAAAAGATTTCTCCGCCTGCGTCGTTGGGGCTGACATATTTCCGAGAAGACCGCTGACGAGAAAAGGGTAAGCCGGTAACAAGAAGGTTAACATGGCAGATTATCAGTTAATCAAGGCTGAATAATCTGACAAAGGCTTAGATTTTAAGGGGGTGTTTAAAAACTATTGGTTTTTACACAGCCGTTTGTTATACGGGGATAGGTAAAAATGTTCAGAATGGACAAACCTAACCCGAAGGCGTACATAGGGTACGCCGAGAGGTGTAGTTTGTTCATAGCTAAAAGACTTATTGAAAAATCTAATACT
>JAZLIC010000006.1:0-6835 GCA_045617225.1 Clostridia bacterium | reverse complement strand
GAGTTCAACAAAGTCCTCTATCTTTCCTGCACCGCCCGAAGCAATAACGGGGACTCTGACCGCATTTGATACTGCCTCTAACATTTCAAGGTCAAATCCTTGCTTTACGCCATCGGTATCAATAGAGTTAAGCACAACCTCTCCGGCTCCTAAATCAACGCATTTTTTAATCCATTCAACACCTTCCATACCTGTATTCTCTCTGCCGCCCTTTGCAAAGACACGGTATACGCCGTCCACACGTTTTACATCGGCGGAAATAACAACGCATTGACTTCCGTATAATTTCGCCGCCTCATAAATTAGATTTGGATTTTTAATCGCTCCTGAATTTACGCTTACCTTGTCTGCGCCGCACTTTAAAACCCTTTCAAAGTCGCTTACTTCATTTATGCCGCCGCCTACGGTAAGCGGTATAAATACGGACTTGGCAGTTTCCTTTAAAATATCGGTAAACGCCTTTCGCTCCTCAAATGAAGCGGTTATATCATAAAACACAAGTTCATCTGCGCCGTTATCGCTATAAAATTTTGCAAGTTCCACAGGACTTGATACATCTGACAGGCCTGAAAAATTAACACCTTTTACAACTCTGCTGTCCTTAACATCAAGGCATGGTATTATTCTCTTTGTTATCATTTTGCCACCTCGATTGCTTCGCTTAAATCTATTGCGCCCGTATAGTACGCCTTGCCTATTATTGCGCCGTGAATATCAAGCTTTTGAAGTTTTTTGACATCTTCTATGCTTGACACGCCTCCCGATGCAATAATATTTATATCGAACCTCTCGGACAAATCCTTGTAAAGCTTATGATTTGTCCCCTGCATTGCACCGTCTTTTGAAATATCGGTACAAATTATCGTCTTTACGCCCATATTCTGCATTTTTTCGCAAAAGTCAAAGCAGGATACCTCTGTGACCTCCGTCCAACCGCGAATTGCCACAAATTCGCCTTTGATGTCAATGCCTACTGCTATTTTGTCACCGTATTTTGCTACTGCTTCTTTTATTAAGTCTTCATCACGAACTGCCGCCGTACCTAAAATCACTCTGCCCGCTCCTGCGGAAATATAACTGTCGATAACTTTTAGGCTTCTTATTCCGCCGCCTATTTCCAAAAACATATCGGTAGCATTTATTATTTCTTTAACCACATCAATATTTGGTGTAAGTCCGTTTTTTGCGCCTTCTAAATCCACGGTATGTATATGTGTCGCACCCTTTGCCTTAAAATCCAGGGCAATCTCCACAGGGTTATTGCTATACACCGTCATATTGTCATAGTCACCTTTATAAAGCCTTACCGCCTTATGCTCAAAAAGGTCAATCGCAGGATAAATTATCATCGGTTTTTGCCCCCTGTTTCACAAAATGCTCTTAAAATTTCAAGTCCTACCCTTCCGCTCTTTTCAGGGTGGAATTGGCAACCGTAAACATTATCCTTTGCCACCGCCGCAGTAATGGTTGTGCCATATTTCGTTGTGGCAATGGTGTTATCCAAACAGTTCTTACCGTAGTATGAATGAACAAAATACACAAAGTCGCCATTATTTATATACTTAAAAAGCTCATTATCCTTGGTGATATTTAAAGAATTCCACCCAATCTGCGGAATTTTTAAATCAGGTGATACATCGTCACGAATGGGTGAAATTTCGCCTTTGATAAGTCCAAGTCCCGTATGCTCGCCGTTCTCGTAGCTTTTTTCAAAAAGCAGCTGCATACCAAGGCAGATGCCGAGTATCGGTTTTCCGCCATCGGCAAGCTCTTTAATATAATCAAAAAGTCCCGTTTCACGAAGCTTTTTCGCCGCATCTTCAAATGCCCCGACTCCGGGAAGAATAATCTTATCCGCCGCTTTAAGCTCCGCAAATTCGCCGGTTACTACACACTTTTCGCCTATTAAATCAAGAGAGCTTTTTAAGGAAAAAAGGTTACCCACGCCGTAATCAACAATAGCTATCATATTAGAGTACTCCCTTTGTTGATGGAATTTCGTCTTTTAAAGCTTCATCAATTCTCACTGCATCTTTAAGGCTTCTTGCAACAGACTTAAATGCGCCTTCAATTATGTGATGTGTATTCCATCCGTCAAGCATCTTTATGTGCAATGTAATATTCGCATTTCTGATAAAGCCGAGCCAAAACTCCTCTACAAGCTCTGTATCAAAATCGCCTACCTTTTGGCAAGGCATTTCCATATCATAGCCTAAATATCCTCTGCCGGATATGTCAACCGCACTGAGGATAAGCGCCTCGTCCATAGGCAATATTGTGCTTCCGTAACGCACTATACCACGCTTATCGCCAAGCGCCTTATCAAACGCCTGTCCAAGCACTATGCCTATATCCTCTGTTGTGTGATGAAAGTCCACTTCGGTATCGCCTTTGCAGGCTACCTTTAAATCAAATCTGCCGTGCTTCGCAAAAAGAGTGAGCATATGGTCTAAAAAGCCACAGCCTGTCTTAATATCACTCTCGCCCTTTCCGTCAAGGCATAATGATAGTTCAATCTGAGTTTCTTTTGTGTTACGCTTTATCTCTGCTTTTCTCATTTACTTTCCCTCCAAAATATCTTTTAAGGTATTTATTAGTATTTCCATTTGTTCTTTTGTACCGATTGTAATTCGGTTATAGTCCTTTATCCTCTCGCCGCTGAAATGTCTTACAAGCACGCCCTTATCTTTAAGGCGTTTATATATTTCCTCGCCCTCAAAATCAGGGTGCTTGGCAAAAACAAAATTTGTCTTTGACTTAGTAAACTCAAAGCCGAGCTTAGATAGCTCACGCTCTGTATATTCTCTGTTTTTGATAATCTCTTTGCAATTTCTTTGAGTATAGTCCTCGTCTGTTATTGCACCTATTCCTGCCGCCATAGTTGCCTTATTTATATTATATGGATTGATGGAATATTTGATGGTGTTAAGGTCGGAAATAACTGCCTTGCTTCCTATGCCCATACCGAGTCTTGCACCTGCCATAGAGCGTGACTTCGAAAAGGTTTGCACTACCAGAAGGTTATCATACTTATTTATAAGAGGTATACAACTCTCGCCGCCAAAGTCTACGTACGCTTCATCTATGACCACAATATTATCGGGATTTGATTTTAAGATTTCCTCAATTTCTTCAACCGATAGCGCTATACCCGTGGGGGCATTCGGATTTGCAATAAATATAGTCTTATTTAAGCCGAAGTAGTCGGATATGTTTATCTTAAAGTCACTTTTAAGTGGTATTTCCGTATATGACAGATTGCAAAGAGTTGCAAAAACATTATAGAAGCTATAAGTAATATCCGGAAAAGCAACGCCTGCCTCGCTATCGCCGAATGCCAAAAACGCAAGGTATAAAACTTCATCGGAGCCGTTACCCAATATAACCTCATCTTTATCCACGCCGAAGCTTTCCGCAATGGTTTCACGAAGCTTTGTGCAGGTTGGGTCAGGATAAAGATACAGGTTTTTAAGTTCTGCCTGACTAAACCTTATTGCATTTTCGGAAGGCGGATATGGTGACTCGTTAGTGTTAAGCTTTATATACTGTTTATCTTGCGGTTGTTCACCGGGCGTATATGGCACAAGTTTTTCTCGTGCTTCGCTTAAAAATCTGCTCATCGCTTTAATCCTCCGTTCTAATCACCGCACTTTTGGCGTGTGCGGTCAGTCCTTCCTTCCTTGCAAATGTTTCAACATCTTTTGCCACCCTTGACAATGCCTCTTTTGAGAAATATGTATATTGCGTCTTTTTGATAAAGTCATCTACCGACAGCGGACTTGAAAATTTTGCAGTTCCGCTTGTAGGCAATGTATGGTTTGGACCGGCTAAATAATCACCAAGTGCCTCAGGACAATTCCTTCCCATAAAGATTGAACCTGCGTGGCGAATCTGGCTAAGATAATCAAATGGATTATCCACACAAATCTCCAAATGCTCCGGCGCAATTTCGTTGGCAATTTCTATCGCCTTATCTAAATCATCGGTCACTATTATTTTGCCGTTATTGTCAATAGACGCTTTGGCAATTTCGCTGCGCTCAAGCTTTTTAAGTTGCATATCTATCTCTGCTTGAACCGCACTTGCAAGCTCCATAGAATTTGTAACAAGCACCGCACTTGCCATTTTGTCATGTTCCGCTTGCGAAAGTAAATCTGCCGCAAGATGAGATGGGTTTGATTTCTCATCTGCAACAATCAGAATTTCACTTGGTCCTGCAATCATATCAATGGAAACTATGCCATAGACTTGCTTCTTCGCCTCTGCAACATAGGCGTTTCCGGGGCCTACGATTTTATCCACCTTTTTTATGGTTTCCGTACCGTAGGCAAGGGCGGCAACTGCTTGCGCACCGCCTACTTTATAAATCTTGTCCACTCCTGCCACCGATGCCGCAACAAGTATTGCAGGATTTATCTTTCCGTCTTTCCCCGGAGGGGTTGTAATAACAATGTTTCTGCAACCTGCAATCTTCGCAGGGATTGCGTCCATCAAAACGGTTGACGGATATGCGGCAGTTCCTCCCGGAACATACAAGCCGGCACTGTCAACGGGGATTATCTTCTGTCCCATTACGACTCCGTCCTCGTCATTTATGATAAAGTCAGTCCTTTTTTGCTTTTCGTGGAACTTTGTAATATTTATCTTTGCTTTTTTCAGGATTTCGATAAACTCATCTTCCACCAAATCAAATGCCTCGTCTATCTCCGTTTGGCTTACCAAAAGGGTATCAAGCTTTGCACCGTCAAACTTTTCACTGTAATTAAACAGTGCCTTATCTCCGTTCTTCCTGACATCACATATAATATCCGCAACAACCTCCGACACATCAATATCAGATGTTCCGCGTGCGAATATATCCTTGTTTTCCACTTCTCCGTATTTAAGAATTTTAATCATTTTTTGCCTCCGTAATATCCTTTAAGCTCTTTGTTATTTTCTCTATATGCTCACCCTTAAACTTATACGCAGACTTGTTTGCAATAAGCCTTGCACTAATCGGCACAATATCTTCAAAGACCATCAACTTATTTTCCTTTAAGGTTGTGCCTGTTTCAACAATATCCACGATTACATCGGAAAGTCCCAAAATCGGCGCAATCTCGATAGAGCCGTTTAAGTGGATAATGTCAATATCACGCCCTTTGGCGCTATAATACTCTTTTGCAATATTCGAAAACTTCGTTGCAATCTTTAATGTCCTTTGAGGATTATCAACAAAGTCGGTCTTTGACGCCATTGCCATCTTGCACTTACCAAGCTTTAAATCTAAAAGCTCATAAACATCAGGCTCATATTCAAGCAAAATATCCTTGCCGCACACACCTATATCGGCGGCACCGTGTTCAACATAAATCGCAACATCAGACGGCTTTACCCAAAAGTATCTGAGCTTTAAGTCCTTATTTTCAAAGATAAGCTTCCTTCCGCCTTCTTTAATCTCAGGACATTCAAAGCCTGATTTTTCAAACATATCATACACCTTTTCCCCAAGTCTGCCCTTAGGGAGTGCGATATTAAGCATTTCCTTCAACTTTAAACGCCCCCTTTTTATCAAGCTTTACAAGTTGTCTGTATCGTATTTTATCGTCAAAGCTGCTTCGGACAAGAACACTTTTACCGCTATCGGTAAACACCTTTGCGGAATTACAAATATCGGTAAGCGATGTGCCCTCATCATAGACGATAAGCGTATCCACATCATACCTGCGGCTTATATCATTCAATTCTTCAAGCATATCCAAATAGACTGCAAAGCCTATTGCCGCCGCCTTTCTGCCCATCTTTCGCATAAGATTGTCGTACTGTCCGCCTGATAAAACGCTTGCAGGTATGCCGTTTATAAATCCCTTAAAAGCAATACCGCTGTAATAGTTCATATCATTAAGCACAGAAAAATCTATGCGCACTTTATATCCTTCTTTTTTGAGAGCGGAAACCACATTTATAAGTAAGGTTGCCGACTGAGATAAACCGTTCGGATAAAGTTCCGTAAGAACAGGCAAAACCTTTTCTGCATCGCCGTATGTAGAAATAAGTTTTTGTATCTTTTCGTAATTTCTTATGCCTGTTATATCGTGAATATTTTTCTCGCCTATGTGTTCTAAAACGTTTGCGCGCTCATCTTTCGATATATCCATCATATCAAGCACTTCCGATATAACGCCCATATGCGATATATCCAAAACATATTCATCGGATATACTTTCAAGGCTTTTTGACGCCAATGATAATACCTCGAATATGCAATAGTCATCAATTTCGCCGATACATTCAAGCCCCGTCTGCATAATCTCTTTGAAAGAATGTGAACCCTTTGGCATACGATATACATTTTCATTATAGTACACCTTTTTAAGCGTGTCCTTTTCGTCATTGCCATTTTTGATTATTGATAATGTAACATCGGGCTTTAATGCAAGAAGCTTTCTGTCGCCATCGGTAAATGTGATAATATTCTCCGATACCAAAAAGTCTTTATTCCTTACATACAGGTCATATTCCTCAAACTTGTTCATTTTGTATTTTACATATCCGTACTTCTCATAAAGTGACCGAAGAGCAAATATAACCTTCTCATCATTTTTTATAACACTGTTATCTATATTCATACAAGCTATCCCTCCGCATCAATCTTATCAAGCAAACTTTTATATCCGCCGTCACCGTACATAAGACAACGGTTTACTCGGCTTATGGTAGCAGAGCTTGCCCCTGTTTCTTTTGTTATCTCCTGATAGTTTTTCTTATGGCATAACAACAATTTATCCAGGTAAAATTAATAATGAATTTTATATGACAAAAGGACATTTGCATGCAAATCCTACTCTACCTG
>JAZLIC010000005.1:0-10323 GCA_045617225.1 Clostridia bacterium | reverse complement strand
AAGCAGATACGCAATCGGTTTTGCAACAGATGCAAGGATTGACACCCCTGCCGTTTCGGCAATATGCAAATCCCAGGTAAACGACTGCATAATCTGAACAATTATATTACAAAGAAGGATAATTGTTGCCGCCTTTACTATGTACTCTACGCCTCTGCTGCACATCATCTTAAACGCATTCCAAAATGACGGTATTTTATAATCCGGCAGTTCAATAATGAAAAACGACTTTTTCTTAACACCCATAATGGCGTTTACAAGAAGCGCACCTACAAAGATAAGGAATATGCCCGAAAGATAGCAAACCGTGCTTACCCAACCTGCGTTATTAAAGAACAGACCTGCAAACAGGGCAATAACGGGAATTTTTGCACCGCAGGGCATAAACGGCGCAAGCATAACCGTGGCTCTGCGCTCCCTGTCGTTCTTTATCGTTCGGCTTGTCATAATTCCCGGAACAGCACAGCCTATGGTTATAACGAAGGGAATTACCGACTTACCGGAGAGTCCGACCTTTTTAAAGATTGGGTCTAAAACAACCGCCACACGTGACATATATCCGCAGTCCTCAAGCAGGGCAATCAAAAAATACATCACCATAACAAGGGGTAAAAATCCCACAACCGCAATTACACCGCCGATTACGCCATCTACCAAAAGAGCAGACAGGAACGGATTTGCGTTCTTTAAAAGGTCGCCTACAAGCGACTGAAAGCTTTCAAGTATCGGCACAAGTCCCGGAACGGTTATGCCGTTTTTAAATGTATACCCATCGGCAATCCATTTACCTACCCACACCTGCGATATTTGGAAAACAAAAAACATCACCACCGCAAATATGGGAATACCAAGCCACTTGTTTGTAAGTATTCTGTCAATTCTGTCATTTAAGTTTCTCTCGCTTGCACGCACCTTTCGCCTTTCAACAGCATCTACAATCCCGTTTACAAATTCAAAGCGCCGTCTGTCCTCTGCCTCAACTTCGGCTCTTATGCTTAAATCAATCTTATGTTGAAAGTAGGGCGCCTTCTGTCCCTTTCCAACCTGTTCTACCGCAATATCTATCAGCTTTTGAAGTCCCTCGGCAGAAACGGAAACCGTATCAATCACAGGGCATAACAACTTTTCGGACAACGCCTTATCATCAATGCTTGTACCCTTTTTTGTATTTATATCCGTTTTATTAAGTGCCACAACAACAGGGATACCAAGCTCCAACAATTGCGTTGTAAAAAACAGACTTCGGCTAAGGTTTGTTGCGTCAACTATGTTTATAATTACATCAGGGTTTTCATCCTTGACATAATCGTGGGTAACGCTTTCCTCATTAGTAAACGGCGACATAGAATATGCGCCCGGAAGGTCAACCGCAATAATCTCCTCACCCTTTAAATAGGCCCTCTTGATGGGGTGCTCCTTTTTATCCACGGTCACACCTGCCCAATTTCCCACATCTTCGCTCTGCCCCGTAAGTGCGTTATACATAGTTGTCTTACCTGAATTCGGGTTGCCCGTCAACGCAATTCTCATCAGTTCTCCTCCTTATCGGTTAGCTGTTGCTAACCGTCCTTCAAAAAAATTAAACCTTAATAGCTTTTGCAAGCCGGTTATCTATATTATATCGGCTGTCCTTTAAAGAAATGACACAACCGCCCGTCAAACGAAAGACCACGGTAATCGCCTCACCTGTATAGCAACCAAGCGAAAACAGAAACGCATTTACCTCTTCATCATCGACATCTATTTGTCTTATAATATATTCTCTGCCTTCAACTGCTTCAAGTAAGCTCATACCATCACCTCTATTATAATATGCCTTATTGAGTAACGGCTATTACCCAAATGTAGTTAGCATAGGCTAACTACATTTAATATACACCTATTGCACAAACTTGTCAAGACTTTTTTAGTAAATTATCCTAAATTTTTATGCGTTTGACATATTCACGAAATTATAATATAATATATGATATATTCAGGAAAGGAGTGATGGCATATGGCAGGCAACGAATCTGCGGAGATGTATCTTGAAACCATTTATCTTTTAAGCAAGAAAAAGTCACCTGTCCGCTCTATTGACATAGCGGAGCAGATGAACTATTCAAAGCCGAGTGTCAGTCGTGCCATCGGCCTTTTGAAGGAGCGTAAATATATAATCGTTGACAAAGAAGGCGGGATTTCTTTAACCGATGACGGAACAAAGCTTGCCGAAAAGATTTTTGAAAGGCACACGGTTTTGTCGGATATATTAAAATCCTTGGGTGTCAGCGAAGACACCGCCGACGAGGACGCTTGCCGAATAGAGCATATAATCAGCGAGGAAACATTTAACGCAATAAAGAAGCATTTTGAGAAGTAACAGATATACAGAAACAGGGATTGTAAAACGTGCGTTTTACAATCCCTGCTGTTTTATTTTAAGTATATCATCAAAACGGCGATATCCGCAGGAGAAACACCTGAAATTCTTGAAGCCTGTCCCAAAGAATGAGGCTTTATTTTATTAAGTTTCTGCCGTGCCTCTAATCTTAGTCCCGAAACATCATCATAACAAATATCGGTAGGCAGCTTCTTGTTTTCAAGCTTTTTAAACTGCGTTGCCTGCTTCATCTGTCTGTCGATATATCCCTCGTACTTAACGCTGATTTCCACCTGTTCGCACACGTCCTTAGGCAGCTTCGGTGCATTTGCATCAAGCTTTATAAGCTCTGTATATGTAACCTGCGGACGCTTTAAAAGGTCGCACAGTTTCGCACCGGTAGAGAGCGGTGTACTTCCGATTTGTAAAAGATAATCGTTTACCTCCTTTGAGGGAGGGAATACCACCTCATTTAAACGCTTAACCTCATCATCTATCTGCCTTTTCTTTTCAAGGAACTTATCATATCTTTCCTTAGAGATAAGACCTATCTCATAGCCAAGGGGTGTCAGTCTTAAATCCGCATTATCTTGCCTCAGCAGAAGTCGGTACTCGCTCCTTGAAGTCATCATACGATAAGGCTCATTTGTACCCTTTGTTACCAAATCATCAATAAGAGTACCGATATACGCCTGCGACCTGTCCAAAATAAACGGCGTTTCACCCTTTAATTTGCGTGCCGCATTTATTCCTGCAATAAGTCCCTGCGCCGCCGCCTCCTCATATCCTGATGTACCGTTGAACTGTCCCGCACCATAAAGACCGCTGATATTTTTAAACTCAAGTGTTGCATTCAGCTGTAACGGGTCGGCACAATCATACTCAATGGCATAAGCGTTACGCATTACCTGTGCGTTTTCAAAGCCGGGCAAAGAATGTATCATATCAAGCTGGACATCCTCCGGCATACTGCTTGAAAATCCTTGGAGGTACATCTCCTCTGTATTTCTGCCCATCGGCTCAATAAACAACTGATGCCTGTCCTTATCATTAAAGCGGACAACCTTATCCTCAATAGACGGGCAGTATCTCGGACCGATGCCCTTGATATCGCCACCATACAAAGGCGAACGATGAAGGTTATCTGTAATTATCTTATGCGTCTTTTCATTTGTATATGTAATGTGACAGGTGAGGGTGTTTTTAAGTTCGCCCTCCGTTTCAAAGGAAAACGGCGTAATCTCGTCATCGCCGAACTGTTCTTCAAGCTTTGAAAAATCAATACTGCGTCTGTTTATGCGTGGCGGAGTTCCCGTCTTAAAGCGGACAAGCTTCACGCCGATACCTTGCAAATTCTTTGAAAGCTCGGTTGCAGGGAAAACGCCGTCAGGTCCGCTCTCCATAGAGAAGTCGCCAATAATAATGCGTGATTTAAGATAGGTGCCTGTGCAGATAATCGCCGCAGAGCAAAGATAAACCGCACCGCTCCTTGCAGTGACGGAATATACCGCTCCGTTTTCATCTAATGTCACATCTACAATCTCTGCCTGTCTGACATCTAAATTATCTTGAAGCTCCAAGCGGTGCTTCATCTCTGTCTGATATTCACGACGGTCAATCTGCGCCCTGAGCGAATGTACTGCCGGGCCCTTGCCTCGGTTTAAAATACGGGACTGCAAGAAGGTTGCATCTGCCGCCTTGCCCATCTCACCGCCCAAGGCGTCAATCTCACGCACAAGGTGGCCCTTTGCGGTACCGCCTATACTTGGGTTACAAGGGAGGTTGGCAACCGCATCTAAGCTTATGGAAAAGATGCACGTCCGCATTCCAAGGCGTGCAGAGGCGAACGCCGCCTCTATTCCTGCATGGCCGCCGCCTACAACCACTACATCATACTTATCTGCAATAAACATATTTTCTCCTAAAACAATCCAACGATTTTTCCGTCTTTGTCAATATCCATATTATTTGCCGCAGGTACCTTAGGAAGTCCGGGCATAGTCATAACCGTACCTGTAAGCACAACCACAAAGCCTGCGCCTGCGGAAACTCTTGCCTCCCTGACCGTCATTGTAAAACCTGTCGGACGACCTAACTTTTTAGGGTCATCGGAGAGTGAATATTGTGTCTTTGCCATACAAACAGGGATTTTGTCAAAGCCAAGTTCTGTGAGCTTTGCAATCTCTTTTTCTGCCTTGTCAGTATATGTAACGCCGTCGGCACCGTAGATTTCCTTTGCAATTTTCTCTATCTTCTCTTTGATTGGAAGTTTCTCGTCATAAATCGGCTTAAAGTTTGACTTTGTGCTTTCGATGGTTTCTATTACCTGCTTTGCAAGTTCAATTCCACCTTCGCCGCCCTTTGCAAACACCTCTGCCATAGAAACGGTAACGCCCATTTCTTTGCAGTAATCAACGATATATTTAAGTTCTGCGTCTGTATCGTCAAAGAAGCGATTAACCGCAACAACAACAGGCACGCCGTACTTCTGCATATTCTCTATATGCTTGCCTAAGTTCACGATACCCTTCTTTAAAGCCTCTAAATTCTCTGCGCCCAAGTCCGCCTTCTTTACACCGCCGTTATATTTAAGGGCGCGAACTGTTGCAACCAAAACAACACAAGACGGTTTAAGTCCCGCATAACGGCACTTTATATCAAAGAACTTCTCTGCACCGAGGTCAGAGCCAAATCCTGCCTCCGTAATGCAATAATCGGCAAGCTTTAATCCAAGCTTTGTTGCACGCACGGAGTTACAGCCGTGTGCAATATTTGCAAACGGTCCGCCGTGCATAAGGCAAGGAGTGTTTTCCAGAGTCTGCACCAGGTTCGGCATAATAGCGTCACGGAGCAGAAGCGTCATCGCACCTTCTACGCAAAGGTCACGGGCAAAGACAGGCTCGCCGCTCAAATTATACGCTACCACTATATCACCCAAACGACGCTTTAAGTCATCAATATCCTCTGCCAAACATAAGATAGCCATAATCTCACTTGCAACGGTTATCATAAATCCGTCCTGCCGCGGGAAACCGTTTGCCTTACCGCCCATACCGACAACAACCTCACGCAGGGCGCGGTCGTTCATATCAAGGCAACGCTTCCAGACAACATTTCTTATATCAATATTTAAAGCGTTTCCCTGATGTATATGGTTATCAATAGCGGCAGATAAAAGGTTATTCGCCGCCGTAATTGCGTGCATATCGCCTGTAAAGTGAAGGTTGATATCCTCCATAGGTACTACCTGCGCATAGCCACCGCCTGCCGCACCGCCCTTTACGCCCATAACGGGCCCGAGTGAAGGCTCACGCAGAGCGATAATAGACGACACACCTATCTTCTGCATAGCCTGTCCCAAACCGACGGTCGTGGTTGTCTTTCCCTCGCCGGCAGGGGTTGGATTTATGGCAGTAACCAAGATGAGCTTTCCGTCCTTTTTGTCGCTTAACTTTTGGATTAAGTCCTCGCTGAGCTTTGCTTTGTATTTACCGTAAAGCTCCAAATCGTCGGCATCAATGTTTATGCCCCTCGCAATCTCCGTAATAGGTAACATTTTTGCACTTTGTGCAATCTCAATATCAGTAAGCATTTTCTTTCCCTCCATAATGATTTATAATAATATTCCAACATTCATAATAAACAAAAATACTGCAGGTGCGACCAGGATTATACTGTCAAGGCGGTCCAAAATTCCTCCGTGTCCCGGGAGCAGATTTCCAAAATCCTTTATCTCCATCTGCCTCTTTATAACCGACGCAACAAGGTCGCCGATTATTGACGCCACCGCACAAACAAGACCTAAAACAAAGATTTTTCCGTAGTGAAGCTCTATGCCGACACCGAGGCGATTTATGATAATTGCAAAAACTATCATAGACAGTCCGCATCCCAATATGCCGCCTATCGCACCTTCTATTGTCTTTTTGGGACTTATTTTCGGGCAGAGCTTGTGCTTACCCAAAAATACACCTGTAAAATATGCAAAGGTGTCCGCCATAAAAGCACCTACAAAGATAAGCCAGATATAAATATTTCCGTACTCTAAACCTCTGATGAAGATGATGTGCGATAAAAGCACAGGTATATATATAAGCCCAAACGCCAAAAGTGCCAAATCCGTAACAATTATCTCTTTATGATTACTAAGCATTACTACGAATAACGCACACACATAAAGATAGAATATAATCAGGATAATCGACGGCGGTACCAAATTTGCAAAAGGTATAAATGCGGCAGCCAAATAGCCGAGTATACATAACGGCTTTTTGCTCTTTAAGCCTGTTGCGCCGAAAAACTCGTACATACCAATCAGACAGCAGAGCATTACCACCGGTGTGACAATATATTTAGGTGAAAACAGGATAATAATTAAAAACGGTACGCATATAGCCGCTGTAAGCAATCGCTTTTTCATATCGGTATTCATTACTTTACACCTCCGAAACGCCTGTCACGATTTTGATAGTCTAAAATAGCCCTCTCCATATCCGACGCTCTAAAATCAGGCCAGCAAATATTACTGTACCAGAACTCCGCATAAGCCGCCTGCCACAACATAAAATTAGACAAGCGATATTCGCCGCTGGGACGGATAATCAAGTCAACCTCCGGCAAAGAGGCGGTATATAAGTTCTGTGTAAATAAGTCCTCGTCAATATCCTCCGCCTTTATCTCTCCGTCTGCAACCGCTCTTGCTATATTTTTGGCGGCTTTTACGATTTCATCTCTTCCGCCGTAATTTAAGGCAATGTTTAAGACCATACCGGCAGCGTCTTTGGTAACATCTTCCGCATGAGCAATGGCTTCTTGAATTTTCGGAGTGAGTGCGGTTTTATCACCGCTTATTTTAAGCCGCATATTCCGCCCTTTAAACTTTTCTTCAACCTGCATAAGATAATTATATAAAAGTTCCATAAGAGCGTCAATCTCATCTTTTGGGCGTGACCAATTCTCGGTAGAGAATGCGTACACCGTCAAGGCCTCTACACCGATGCCTGCGCAATAATCTGCGATATTTTCAAGTATATCCGCACCCTTTTTGTGACCGGCAGAACGTGGAAGCCCACGCTTTTTTGCCCATCGTCCGTTACCGTCCATAATAACGCCTATGTGCCTCGGCACACGGGATAAATCAATTTTTGAAAGCGCCTTGCTCCTTCTTGAAAAAAACATACCCATCCCCCAAATCACGAAAAACGCCGCAGGTGTCCTGCGGCGACAATCTTTCTATACCGAAAGGATTTCCTTCTCTTTATCTGCAATAATATTATCTATATTCTTTACAAACTTATCTGTTGTCTTTTGGATTTCTTCCTCAATATCTTTAAGGTCGTCCTCGGTAATTTCATTATCCTTCTTCTGCTTCTTGTAAAGTTCTATGGTATCACGACGGATAGCACGGACAGCAACCTTTGCGTCCTCTCCGCGCTTATGAATATCCTTTACAAGCTCCTTTCTGCGTTCCTCGGTAAGCGGCGGAAAGTTAAGTCTGATAACCTTGCCGTCGTTGTTTGGATTTATGCCTATATCCGAAGCCTGTATTGCCTTTTCGATTTGATTTAAAATAGACGCATCCCACGGCTGGATAATAATAGTGCGCGCCTCAGGGATTGAAACAGTACCTACCTGTGCAACAGGTGTTGCCGCACCGTAATAGTCAACGGTAACCTTATCGAGAATTGCAGGGTTTGCACGTCCTGCACGGATTGACGCAAGGTCTGCCTCTAAGTGAGATATGGTTTTCTTCATCTTTTCTTCTGCATTCTTCATAATTTATTCCTCCTTATCAATTAACTGACTATTGTACCTATATTCTCGCCCATTACTGCCTTCTTTATATTCTCCGGATTATCAAGACCGAACACAATAATCGGAATTTTGTTATCCATACAAAGAGATGTGGCGGTTGTATCCATTACGCCAAGACCTCTGTTTAAAACATCAATATAGCTGAGCTTATCAAACTTCTTGGCATTCTTGTTTACATGTGGGTCATCATCATATACACCGTCTACCTTCTTTGCAAGGAGGATAACCTCTGCATCAATTTCCGCCGCACGAAGTGCCGCCGCCGTATCGGTAGAGAAGAATGGGTTACCTGTTCCGCAACCGAATATTACTACCTTGCCCTTTTTCATATGGCTTGCCGCCTTTAAGCGGATATACGGCTCTGCAATCTGGCGCATCTCAATAGCGGTCTGCACACGGCCCTCAACGCCTATATTTTCAAGCGCATCAAGAAGTGCAAGAGAGTTAATAACCGTTGCAAGCATACCCATATGGTCGGCTCTTGACCTGTCCATATTCTCGCCGGTGCGACCTCGCCAGAAGTTGCCGCCGCCTACAACAATCGCAATCTCAACGCCCATATCATAGCACTCTTTAACCTGTGCTACAATGGCATCAATAGTCGGTTGGTCAAGGCCAAAACCCTTCTCGCCTGCAAGTGCTTCACCGCTGATTTTAAGCATTACTCGTTTGTACTTGGGTTTCATAACAATCTATCTCCTTTTGGTAGTATTTTAATCTTCATCCTCATAGTCATCGTCATAGTCGTCATCATAACTTTCAAAAGTGCTTTTCTTTACCTCCGGAGCTTTTGTAGGCGTAGGCTTTTTGCTCTGCTTTGCCTCCAAAACATCGTATTGGTCTTGAAGAAGGTTAAGCTCCTGTTTTAATCTTTGGTTTTCCTCCGCAAGGCTCTTTTCCTCTGAACTTTTATCGTCAACAGGGTTTAATATCATCTGCATACTAAACGCAAATGAACCCATAAATAGTGCAACAGTTACCAAAAACACACCTATAAACAACATCGCCTTCTGCTTACCGGCAGTTATCGGCTTTTTTTGTTTTCTCATAATAATCTCCATTCCGCCGCTTTTGGCGGCATAAGCAGTAATAAAATTTAGTTGGCAAGAAGCCACTGTCCAAGTGCACCGAGGTTTAAAACTCCGGTCATAAGCAATACCATAATAATACCTGCGGTCATAACCCCAAGCAAAATTGCAGGCAACGCATACTTAAAGCGAATATCCAAAAGCGATGCAATCATTGCACCTGTCCACGCCCCTGTGGTAGGGAGCGGTATCGCAACAAACAAATAAAGGGCAAATGCGCCGATTTTGGAGCCTTTTTCCATCATTTCCTCCGCTTTTCGGCTTGTCCGTCTTTCAAGCCAATGTGCCATCTTGCCGAAAAGCTTGGTCTTTTTAAGCCAATGAATAATCGGCCTGAATAAAAGCATTATAAACGGCACGGGCAACATATTCCCGATTACCGATAATCCGTATACCAATAAAATATTTATGAAGCTCTGGTCCAAAAGGGACAATCCGTAAATAACCGCACCGCGGATTTCCGAAACAGGCACTATTGAAAGTCCAAGAATAAGCAGAAAAATTTTAAGGCTCATTTTTGTTTCTCCTGTCACAAATTCTATATAACGATTATATCATACCTAAAAAATATTATCAAGTAAAACTTATCTCTTTTTCCTGTATCGTCTGTAACTTCTCGCAGCCTTTATTTCCCTATAAAACTTATAGATAAAGAGCAGCAAAAATGCAATCACGCCCAAAAGCAATACATAGCATATCAACCTGATAATAAGCAGGCCCCA
Organism: Clostridia bacterium; assembly: GCA_045617225.1. Lineage (GTDB taxonomy): Bacteria > Bacillota > Clostridia > Monoglobales > Monoglobaceae > JAZLIC01. Next base: position 340 of record JAZLIC010000005.1, on the reverse strand, counting down.
CAACGCTTCTCCTATACTCATCAAAAATCCGAGAGGGTGGCGTTTTACCGCCGTATCGGCAATCAATGTCCCTCTGCCCAGCTCGGCTCCGTTATAACGAACTACAACCTCTGCGAGTTCCTGCCCTTCGTCTATCGGCGCATATACTGCGTCCTCCATCTCATATTCAAGCTTTAAATCCCCGGCTTCAACCTTATTGGGTACTGCAACAAATACATCATCTGCCGCAGACAAGGTTACGTGGTCTACACCTTTTGCACCTTGCTTTACCTTGATTTCGGAGAGCATTTCGCCCTTCTTTACTGCAACAATGGCTTTAAAGTGCTTAAATCCGTAATCC
>JAZLIC010000004.1:0-14940 GCA_045617225.1 Clostridia bacterium | reverse complement strand
CTGCATTGGCGGTTTCTAGCATCTTAAGTGTTGACTCGGCCAGTTGGAAATTTGTTATTAGCGCATCTACGGCCTTAAACTCATACCCGGGATAAATAAATATTTTTGTATCACCGCTGCAAGCCTTTATCCTTCCGTCATCTGATGCGACGGTTTCCAAAGTACGCACCGAGGTTGTGCCTACCGCAACTATTCTGCCGCCGCTCTCACGGGTTTTGTTTATAATCTCCGCAGTCTTTTCACTCACCTCATAGCACTCGGTATGCATTATGTGTGACTCTACATTCTCTACCGATACGGGTCTGAATGTGCCAAGTCCTACATGAAGGGTAACATAAGCAGTTTTGACGCCCGACTCCTCTATCTTTTTTAAAAGCTCTTTCGTAAAGTGAAGTCCTGCGGTAGGAGCCGCCGCCGAGCCTTCCACACGGGAATAAACCGTCTGATACCGTTCCTTATCCTCAAGCTTTTCTTTGATATACGGAGGGAGCGGCATTTCGCCGAGCTTATCTAAAATATTCTCCCATACCCCTTCGTATTCAAAACGAACTATACGATTTCCGTCCTCTATTATGTCTACAATCTCCGCACGCAAAAGTCCATCCCCAAATACAAATCTGTGACCGATTTTTGCACGCCGCCCGGGTTTTAAGATAACCTCCCAAAGGTTCATATCTATCCGTTTTAATAACAAAAACTCAATCTTTCCGCCTGTATCCTCACGCACGCCGAAAATACGCGCGGGAATAACGCGCGTATCGTTCATAACCAAACAATCGTTCGGCCTTAAATATGACAATATGTCAAAGAAGTGCTTATGCTCAATGCTTCCGTCTTCTTTATTCAATACCAAAAGTCGTGACGCTGTCCTGTCTGTTAGCGGAGTTTGTGCAATAAGCTCCTGCGGTAAATCATAGTAAAAATCTTTTGTGTTCATTATTACCTCTTTAATAAACCTTTTCTAAGGTTGTACCTTCAAAATAGTTATCCAAAATTTCTTTATAATCAAATCCTGCCTCTGCCATACCTTTTGCACCGTATTGGCTCATACCTACACTGTGGCCCCAGCCTGTACCCTCAAAGGTAAAGCTTGTATTTTCCGCACTTGTTCCTTGGGTAAATTTTCTTTGATAAACGCCGTTGCTTGCATAAATATCTTCGTGCACTGCCTGCGCCGCCCCCGAAGCGCTGAGCATAAGCATCTTATCACTTCTGAGAATACTTTCTCCGCTTCCGCTGCAAACCGCAATCTCAACAAGCTTTTGTGTATTCCCGTGGACAGTATACATTTGGCTTTTTGCAACAGTATTAAAGATTGTGCGGCACGCACTACGCTCAAAGACCTTTGACGCACTTGTGCCGGTCACTTTAAGCTTTAAAACACGCCCTGCCGGAGTGTACTCAATCGCTTCAATGGAAGTCACATCTCCTACATCATAGCCTTTGTTACGCATAATCGTAGTTGCTTCCTCACGAGTAAGCGTTCCCATCCATTTACCGTTGGTAACCTCCTCTGTGTTTTCATAGGAATTATCTGCACTTTTAAGGTAGGGGACACTGTTGCCCCATACATTTTTAACATCCTCTGTGCAGTTACCCATAGATGCCGCATAATAAAGTTCTGCCGGCGCACCTGCATATACCAAAATTTCGCCTGATGTTTCATCAACTGCTCTGGTTGAGTTTTCACTTTCCGACTTAATGCCGGAATATGCCTGACAATCTACACTGTTACACACATCAAAGCCGAATTCCGCATGCTTGTTTAAATGATTCGACGCAAAATTTCTGGCGCAAACGCTCTGTGCCTTTAACGCCTCTATATTCCAGGAAGGACTCATCTCTCTCGAAACAACACCATATAAATATTTGTCCATATCAACAATATTTATAACTGCCATATTGTCACCAAAGCGTCTGAAATTAACTGCTCCGCGATATTTGCTGTCATTTATTGTTATACACTTGTCTGCCTCTCTGCCTGCCTTTTGCCTTATGCCAAGTCCTACTTCCTTATCGTCCGATGTATATATAACCGTGTCGCCGTCTAAAACTTCAATTTCATCAGACTTCGCACCTACTTTAACAGTAAGCGTCTGTGCCGAAGAATCAATAACCTGCGCAAAGCTGCAATTATCGTAGACTCCGATTTCAAAGCCGCCATCCGCAGAAACGGTGACGCTCTTTTGTGCAGAGGCACCAAAGTATAGTCCCACTCTGACCTTAGATGGGATTTCAATAGCAGATGCGGTCATACTGAATGAAAATAAAACAAGGATGATAATAATACAACCAAACAGTTTTTTTGTCATATCGAACACCTCAGGAAGATTTTATCACACTTTATATTAAATTTCTATGTAATTTGTTATTATTCTCCATAACAATACATTAAATTTCTATTACAAGTAATTATAACCTTGCTTTACGCCGAAAAACAGGGGTTTTTTAGCTAATATCACAGTCCCTGAAATATTGACATTGCAGTATATTTGGCATATAATGTATAGGATAAAGTTATTTCGGGAGGTAATACGAATTGAAGAAGTATAATGTTGGAATTATAGGAGCAACCGGTATGGTTGGTCAAAGATTTATAACTCTGCTCAGCGAGCACCCCTGGTTTTCTTTAAAAGTTCTTGCCGCATCTCCGAGAAGTGCAGGCAAAACATATAAAGAGGCAGTAGGCAACCGTTGGGCAATGTCTGCTCCTATACCTGAAGATGTTAAAGATATGATTGTATATAACGCAACAGATGATATAGAGAAAATTGCCGCACAGGTTGACTTTGTTTTCTGTGCCGTTGATATGAAGAAGGACGAAATCCGTGCTTTGGAAGAAGCTTATGCAAAGATGGAATGCCCTGTTGTTTCAAACAACTCCGCACACCGAGGCACACCTGATGTACCTATGATTATTCCTGAAATCAATCCTGAGCATGCGGAGATTATCGCCGCACAGAGAAAGCGGTTAGGCACAAAGAGAGGATTTATTGCAGTTAAGACAAACTGCTCACTCCAAAGCTATGTACCGGCACTTCACCCACTTATGAAGTATGGCGTTGAAGCAACCCTCGCTTGCACATACCAAGCAATATCAGGTGCGGGAAAAACCTTTGAAACCTGGCCGGAAATGGTAGACAATGTAATCCCCTTCATCGGCGGCGAAGAAGAAAAGAGTGAGCTTGAGCCGCTTAAAATCTGGGGTAAAATCGAAGGTGACAAGATTGTTGAGGCTACCGAGCCTTCTATCACATCACAGTGCTTGCGTGTTGCGGCATCAGACGGACATATGGCGGCTGTATTTGTAAAGTTTAAGAACACGCCTACCATTGAGCAAATTAAAACCGATTGGAAGAACTTCAGCGGTGAGCCTCAGGCACTTGACCTTCCGTCTGCTCCGAAACAGTTCCTTAACTATTTTGAAGAAGACAACAGACCGCAGACCAAACTTGACCGCAACTTAGAAAATGGTATGGCTATATCCTTAGGTCGTCTTCGCCCTGATAAACAGTATGATTATAAATTCGTATGTCTTTCACATAATACACTCAGAGGTGCTGCCGGCGGTGCAGTATTGATGGCAGAATTATTGGCAGCAAAAGGCTATTTTGACTAATATATTTTGACTAATATTTGAAGGGAGCCGATTTTATGAAGAAGCCTATTTTCACCGGTGCAGGTGTTGCGCTTGTTACACCGTTTGATGAAACCGGTATCAATTACAAAAAATTTGCGGAAATTATTGAATTTCAAATTGCAAACCATACTGACGCAATCATAGTCTGCGGCACAACAGGAGAATGTTCTACCATGCCGGACGATGAGCATATGGAAGCTATCCGCTTTGCGGTAGAGAAGGTTGCAGGACGCATACCTGTCATCGCAGGCACAGGCAGTAACGATACAATGCATGCAATCGAGCTTAGCCGATATGCGGAATCTGTTGGCGTCGACGGTTTGCTTATCGTATCACCTTACTACAACAAAACAACACAAAAGGGACTTTATCTCCATACAAAAGCGATTGCAGAGAGTGTAAATATCCCTATTATCCTTTATAACATTCCGGGAAGAACAGGGGGACTTATGTTCGCTGTTGACACTCTTAAAAAGCTTGCCGAAATTCCGAACATCAATGCAATAAAAGAAGCCAGCGGTGATGTTGCATTTGCGGCACAGGTTGCGGCGGAAACCGACCTTGTTATATATTCCGGAAATGACAATATGATTGTACCGATTATGTCGCTTGGCGGTAAGGGTGTTATCTCCGTCTTATCCAATATCTTGCCACAGGAAACACACGATATTTGTGCTAAATTTTCAGATGGCGATATTGAAGGCTCAAAAAAGGACTTCTTGAAATATTTAAAACTTATTAACGCTTTGTTTATCGAAGTAAATCCTATCCCCATCAAAACTGCAATGAACCTTATGGGAATGGGAGTCGGTTCTTTGCGTATGCCGCTTTGTGATATGGACGAGAAAAATCTTGACATCCTTAAAGCCGCTATGAAGGAAGTAAATATTAAACTGTAATAAAAGGTGTGAATACAAATGACAAATATTTTGCTCAGCGGTGCAAACGGCGCTATGGGGCAAGCGGTATTTCGTGCAGTCCAAAAAATTGACTCTGCGCAGATTGTGGCAGGAGTTGATATAAACACTGCCGCAGGAAACGGTGTCCCCATTTATTCAAGCTTTTCGGAAGTTACGGAGAGCGTTGATGTGATTATTGATTTTTCACATCCGTCCGTTCTTGACAGTCTTTTGGATTTTGCAAAAGAGAAATCTCTGCCTGTTGTCATCTGCACAACAGGGCTTTCAAAGGAGCAGATTTCAAAGCTTTCATACGAATCCAAAGAAATACCTGTCTTCTTCTCGGCTAATATGTCCCTCGGCGTAAACCTTTTAATAGACCTGGTTGTACGTGCGGCAAAAATTCTGGAAAGTAATTTTGATATTGAAATTATTGAGAAGCATCACAACCAAAAGTTAGACGCACCGAGCGGAACTGCTCTTGCTATTGCAGACGCAATCGCGGACTCTGTTTCGTATCCTGCGGAGTACACATACGACAGGCACTCCGTCAGACGGAAGCGTGACAAGAAGGAAATCGGTATCCACGCTATCCGAGGCGGCACAATAGTAGGCGAGCATGACGTTATATTTGCAGGCACTGATGAGATAATACAAATCAGTCACTCTGCACGCTCTAAAGAAGTTTTTGCAGTAGGTGCGGCAAGAGCCGCACTCTTCCTTAAAGATAAGCCTGCGGGAATGTACGCAATGAAGGATTTAATTGCTGATTAGATATATAGGAGGGTTAAAATGATTAAGACTATTACAAACATTGATTTTTTTGAAGATGTGGCGATTGTTACCGTGAATAATATCCCAAACGAGCCTAAAAACATCGCTTCCATCTTAAATGTTTTGGCAAAGGATAATATCAGTATTGATATGATAAGCCAAACCGCACCGCACAAGGATAAAATAAACTTGTCATTTACATTATCGCAAGACGATTTGGGTGCAGTTATCACAAAGACTGCCGAGTTTAAAAAACTCTCTCCCGAAATAAGCACCGATGTAAACGGAAACAATACCAAAATCCTTTTAAAAGGTGATGGTATGAGGGTTGAGTCCGGTGTTGCCGCTGAATTATTTACTGTTTTAGCCGATGCTAATATTCAGGTAAAGCTGATTACCACTGCGGAAACCGAGATTTCCTGTCTTGTAGATATTAAAGATGCCGAAAAGGCAAAGACGATACTTAAATAAAAAAAGCGACCGAAAGGGTCGCATTTTTAATGAATAATGAAGTCGCTACGCTAATGAATAATGAATAATTTCGGTGCAAAATCGCTCTGCGATTTTGATTGAATAATCTTATTGCTATCATCGACGGGCATAAACCTATTCCCTATTTCCTAATGCCTAATGCCTATGTTGACGGAGGGGATTTAGAACGGAATCTTTATGACAATCCCTCAGACACTTCGTGCCCCTCCCTTTAACAATGGAGGTTTACTATTCCGCCTGCTCGGTGGTGATTTCAACGAAGTTTCTGAATCCGTTCCAATCTACCATTGCGTCGGAGTTCTCCGAAATAAACCTAAGCGGTACCAATGTTCTATCATTTACAAGCCTTGCGGGAACGTCCAATATCTTTGCCTCGCCGTTTACATAGGCGGTTGTATCATCTATTTTAAGTATGATGCTATCCGTACCTTTTGCGGCATACACCGTTTCCGTATCTTCGTCCCAATTTACATCATATCCAAGTGCCGTAAATATAAATCTGACCGGTGCTAATGTTCGGTCATTTTCCAAAATCGGCGGTTGGTCGAACATAATCTCTATTCCGTCAATAAATACCCTGACCGTCTGCTCAGGGTCGGCAAAATACCGTCCGCTTTCCTTCTTTACAAAAAAGAAGGAATAACCGTCCGTAACATTTTTTCCCTCTGTGACATAGTCGGCAAAAATCGACAAGTTTCCATACTTAAAGTATGCTGCATCAACATCGTCCATCAGGCTGTGTTCTACCTTAGGTACAGCTATATCCATCGCCTTTGCTATATCCTCCAAAGAATATACAACGCCGTCCTCGCCACCGAATAATTGGTTTACCTCCAGGACTATACCTGTGCAGAACGATGCTTCGTTCGGCTCCTTAAAGGCAGGGTCATCATATCCCACAACGTCCGTGCCGTCACCGTTTATTATCTGCTCGTCAAAAAAGAGCAGATATTCCGCTTTGCCGTCATAAAATGCAAAGCAGGAGTTACCTTCCCAATAATAAGAATATATCGGTGTTCCGTACTTTTCCGATATTTCCAGATAGGACTCGCCTATGAAATCAAACTGCCTTTTGTTTAAAACAGGGGCAACTTCCGCCGAGCAAGGAAGCATCACGCAAAGCATACATACAACGATAATTAAACTTGTTAATTTCTTCATAAAAACATCTCCTTTATACAAAAGATTATACAGTTACGATATATGTTTGTCAATTTGATTTATTTGACAATTAAAAAGGACGACCGACGGTCGACCTGCATTATAACATGGTTAAAGCGCTGCAAAGTAATTTGGCTTTACAGATTTTGAGCCTTAAAAATTTATTATCCGGCTCCTATACTTTACATTTATAACCAAGCCTATTGCCAGCATATTTGTAAGAAGCGATGAGCCGCCGTAACTGAAAAACGGCAGAGTTATTCCCGTGACAGGAAAAAGTCCGATACACATACCGATATTTTCAAAGGCCTGGAAGATGAACATTGCCGCAACGCCTGTGCAGATATAAAGTCCCAAACTGTTCCTTGCGTTTATGCCTATATATATAATTCTTAAAATTATTGCAACCAGCAGAGCGATTACAAGAATTCCGCCAACCATACCAAGCTCCTCGCATACCACCGAATAGATAAAGTCGGTGTGACGCTCCGGCAACAGGTTGTTAAACTGACTTGACCCCTTATAAAGACCTGTGCCGAAAAGCTTTCCGCTACCTGCGGCAAGCTTTGACTGGATTACATGATAGCCTGTACCGCTTGGGTCGTTTTCAGGGTTAAAAACGTTGATTATTCTTGCCTTTTGGTAATCCTTCAAGAAGAAAAACCACGCCGCAGGGGCGGCAACTGCAAGTCCCAAAGCACCGAAGCCGACATACTTTAAGCTAAGTCCGGCTATAAAAAGCATTGCAAATGCGATAATAAAAAATACCACAAATGTACCAAAGTCAGGCTGGAAAAGTATCAATATACCCAGCACGGCAAAATGCAAAATAAGTGCAAGCAGAGTTTTCGGCTCATTTATACGGTCTTTGGCTTCGGACAGGTGCTTTGAAAATGTGATAATAAATGTTATCTTTACAAGCTCTGCCGGTTGCATACTGACAGGACCTAATCTAAACCAGCTTCTGGCGCCGTTTTCCATTCTGCCGAGCCCCGGTATCAATACGAGGATTAAAAGCAGAACAGAAACAACATATAATATCTTTGAAATCTGTGCCAGATATTCATAGTCCAAAATCATAAGTGCAAATATTCCTGCTACGCCCAAAACAAGTGCCGCCGACTGAATTATAACATATCTGCCGGCAGACTCTCCACCTGCACTTGAAATCATAAGTATGCCAAAGAGAGCTGTCACCAGGATAAGGCTCAGCAATATAAAATCAAAATTCCTAAAAAACATTCTGTTTCTCATACTATTTCTCCTTAGCCAAGCTCAGTGCCACTCCGTCACCTATCGGAAGTACCACTGTATCAAATGATGGGTTTTCTCTAAGCATATCAAGGTACTCTCGCAGGCGTTTTACTATGGTGCGCTTTCTGTGGAGCAAAAGCTCATCGGTAGCGGTCATACCCTTATACAAGACATTATCCGACACCAACATTCCGCCGCTTTTTAAAAGGCGTACACATTCAGGGAAGAAGGCACTGTACTGTGCCTTTGCCGCATCTAAAAATATGAGGTCATACTCGCCGTCAAGCGATGACATAATCTCCGCCGCATCGCCCTCAATCACCTTAATCTTTCCGTCAAGTCCACTGCGTGAAATGTTATCTTTCGCAATTTTTACAAGCTCCTCCGAGCGTTCTATCGTGTCCACATATCCGCCGCAAGCCTTTGACATTCTGATAGCGGAATAGCCGATAGCGGTGCCGATTTCCAAAATCCGCTTCGCACCGCCGAGGCGTACCAGGATTTCAAGCAGGCGTATACTCTCCGGCTGAGAAATCGGTACATCATTCGCCTTTGCGTATTCCTCCATTTCGGCAATAAGTCCCTCTGTCTGCGGCAGACAGTCACGGATATAGCGTATTATGTATTCGTGGTTAATATTATCGTCAATCATTGGTTTATCCTCTACTTTTGTATCTTATCTACCTTTTTCATATGCTCGTCATACGTCTTTGAAAAATAGTTCTTTGTGCCGTCCGCCGATGCCGCAAAGTATAAATACTCCGTATCATCAGGATTAAGTGCCGCTTTTACAGATGCTTCGCCCGGTGAAGCAATAGGACCTATGGGCAAATCTCTGTACTTATATGTATTATACGGCGAATCAATAGCGGTATCGCTTTCGCTTAATATTTCTTTGCGTTCCTTTATGATATATTGTATTGTCGCACAAGAGCAAAGTCCGACGCCGGCATCTAACCTGTTCTTAAACACCGATGCAATCAAACCACGCTCATCATCATTTGCCGCCTCTTTCTCTATGATAGATGCAAAGGTCACAATCTCGTCCAATGTATACTCGGTGTCTGATGCATCATAAAGCGGAAGGACAACATCGCTGAACTTTGTAAGCATCATCTCAATAATATCACGGTCGGTTGAACCTTTTGGAATAAAATATGTTGCAGGGTAAAGATAACCCTCCAAACGATTCTGACTGCGCTTTATATCAAGTGTAAAGGGGAACTTTTCGGAAAAGTCGCTATGGTCAAGCAGGTGGATAAATTCTTCCTCGCTCTCTATTGCGCCGCTTTCTTTAAGCGCCTTTGCAATCTCATACGCCTCAAAGCCTTCCGGTATCAAAACCTTTATACAGTCGCTCTCATCAAAATCCGGAGCAGATGCTAAAACGCTTGTAATCTCTTTAAAGGACATAGATGTGCTCAGTGTGTGCTTGCCCTTCTGATAAAGCGGTGCTTTGTGCAGCTTGGAGTATATCTTAAACGCAACAGTTGAATGTATCACTCCGCTATCGTCAAGTATTTTCGCTATGCTTGACGAGCCGGCTCCGTCCGGTATATCCACGGTATAGCTCTTACCCCTGCCGAATGTGCCTGTAAAGTCGGTAACGATACCTGCACCCCAAAATATAAGAGCAATTGCAATTATCGCAGTAAATATCCTGCCTGCACAACCCTTCTTTCTGCGGTTGCGCATAGCCTCCCTCTCTGTTTTTCCCATAACAAAATCCCCTTCTGTTTTACCTCAGTTTAATTATCATAACGGTTATTACCGATATAAAGCATATAATTGTCGGCAAGCAAAAAAAGCTTTGCTCCAAAACCGTGCCTTTTCGCTTTTCAACGGTTTCCTCAGGCTTTGGCGTTATATACTTCATAAGTACAACCGTACCCAAAAATACGACTACGCCCGCTACAAACATTCCGATTGTAAGACCGGGCATATATGCCAACTCCTCCGAAAGGAAGCCGATAAGCAATGCGGTAAGATTATTGACAAAATGAAAAATCATTGCGGCATACACCGATTTTGTCCGTCTTAAAATAAATACTAACATAATTCCCAAAAAGATATATCCCAAAAGTGCGCTGAGGTCTGCGTGAAGCAGAGCAAACATAACCGTCGTAAAAATTGCGGCGGCAGATGTGCTTTGCCTTGACATAACTCCGTATACGATACCGCGCATTAAAAATTCCTCAAAAAAAGCAGGGATAACCGCTATCACCAAAATACCTGCCATAAGCTCTGTTATGGTGGCAGGCATAACATCACTGCTGCTTTTTAAAAAATACGCAGGGATTAAATTCAAAAGCATCTGCACGAACTGTCCGCCTACTGCCATAAGCACTATGACAGGCAAAAGCTTAATCTTAAACGGGCGCAAGCTGAATTCATATGCGGCGTTCTCCGGGCTTTGCCGCCAGCCTGTGCGTGCATATAAAATTATAGGCAACGGGTAAGCGATAATTTCTATCAACAAGGTCTGCAAATATATATGCTCGCCACCGTCCCAAAAGCTGAACATCGCACTTATCAAAAGTGATGCAACGGTTTGCGTCACTATTACCCAAAATAATATCCAACGCATACTGCGCAGTGCTTTTTTATCTTCTAAATATCCGTTTCTCAATTTCTAACTCCTCTTTGCTCCGCTCTCTGTTAATACAATATCTACCGGTGCATCGTATTTATCAGGGCAAATTTCCTCTGTCATACAACAATCATATGTAATACCTACGGAAACGCCTTTAAAAGTGCTTAAAAACTTGTCATAATATCCGCCGCCATAGCCAATTCTGTTACCATTAAAATCAAAGCAAACGCCCGGCACAACGGAAATATCTACCTCCTCCGCCGCCGCTTGTTTAAGCTTTCCGCTTAATATCAAATCCTTCTTCGGCTCATATATTTTGTAACTGCCTATATCCAAATCGTCGTAACTCTCTACAAAATAAAGCTCCATACAACGCTTATCCAAGACACAAAGCGGAACAGAAATACGCTTGCCGTCAGCTTTCGCCCTGTCAAAAATCGGTTTCGTATCGACCTCACTGCCTATTGACAGGTACAGAAATATACTCCTTGCCGAATTATATTCGGGCATATCAAACAAGTGCTTTGCTATATCCAAACTTTTAAGACTCCGCTCCCTGTCATCAATACTGTTTCTGACTTCAAGAAACCTTTTTCTTAAATCTTCTTTTAACATTTGCATTGCATCTTTTTGAGGATAGCGTTACCCTTGCCTTCCTCGCCCCTAATATAATCAACGATTGCGGCACCAAATTGCAGACTTACGCCCGCTCCTTGTGCGGTAATAAAGCTTCCGTCAACTACAACAGACTCATCTGTAACCGTCGCCCCCAAAAGCTCGTCCTCATACCCCGGGAAACAGGTAGCCTTCCTGCCTTCAAGCAGTCCCATACTGCCCACAATCATAGGTGCGGCACAAACAGAGGCAACCAAAAGTCCCTTTTCCGCACATTCCTCTATCAGTTTTATAACGTCATCATTCTTCTGTAAATTTAATGTTCCGGGCATACCTCCGGGCAAAATAACGCCCTCGATTGCCGCTTTGTCCATCTTATCAAAGGGTATGTCCGCCTCAATCTTTACACCGTGTGCACCCTCTGCAAATCTGTCTTTAACGCCAACGGTCAAGACTTTGATTTCCGCCCTTCTTATAACATCAAGAGTGGCAATCGCCTCAACCTCTTCAAAACCGTCTGCCAAAAGTAAATACAACATTTACATCACAACTCCTATATTCCTTTTGCTTTTTTCTCGTCAAACACCATCTTAATAAATTTAGGCAACGCCCCATACCTCTTAAATCGGCTCGGTTGCTTGCAAAGACGATACAACCACTCAATATTGCATTTTATATAGAAGTCAGGTGCACGCTTTACTTCACCGGCAAGCACATCTAATGCACCGCCAAGTCCCATACAAAGATGTGCGCTTAACTTTTCCCTGTTAGCATAAATCCACTTTTCCTGCTTCGGAAAGCCAAGGCAAACAAGCAAAAGCTTTGCCCCGGAATTGTTTATTTCTTCGATAATTTCAGGGGTGTCCTCGTCTTTAAAATAACCGTTCCTTGTACCCACTATATTTATTCCGGGCATCTTATTTTCAAGTTCTGCCTTTGCCTTTTCCGCAACGCCCGGCTTTGAGCCGAAGAAAAATACACCGTCGCCGCTCTTTGCGCAATATTCAAGGAGAGAAACACCCAAATCATAGCCTGCAACACGCTCTGCAATTGGGTCTTTAAGTATTTTAGAGCCATACACAACGCCTATACCGTCAGGGGTGCAGAGGTCCGCACTGTTAAGAATATTAAAGTATTCCTCATCTTTTGACGCCGCAACCAAAATTTCTGCATTAGGGGTAAAAATCATTGATGTTTCCGGCGTTTTAAGAAAGCCTTTCGCAGTTTCAAGTGCCTCCTGTTGCGTTTGTTTATCAATTTTTATGCCAAGTATTTCTACCGTCTTTCTCAACCGAAACACTCCTTTATTCTTCGATTTTTATATTAAAATATTTAAGAGCCTCATCAAGTTGCTTGTCAATAACATCTTTCGTGGTTTTAAGGTTGTTATAAATTGCAATCTGTGTTGTCAAATCCAATACTCCGTACGGATAAAGTCCCATTGCACCCTGGAATACAAAGATGGCATCTTCAAGCTCCCGGTTAAAAACCTCGTCCTTTGCGCCTGTATACAGTCCCCAAACGGATAACATTTCCTTTGCATATTTTACTTCCGGCGATACATCGCCTTTTGACCATACATTCTTATACTCAAACTCTGTATACGGTGTAATATCAAGCGGAACATACTCGTTCTCAACTACAATATCAGGTTCGATACCTACTTTGTTTATATTATTGCCAAGCGGTGTCAGGTAATATGCCACCGTAAACTTTACAGACGCGCCTGTATTAAGCGGAACTATATTCTGCACCGTTCCTTTACCGAACGACCTTACACCCAAGGCAGTTGCCGCCTTATTCTCCGTAAGGGCGGCGGTTAAAACCTCCGACGCACTTGCCGAATTCTCGTTTATCATAACAAGGGTATTATATTTCTTATTTCGCTTGTTATCGGACATATACTTTTTATTATATACCTTCACCTTTTTGTCCTCGGATACGATAACCTTTCCTTCGGGCAAAAACAGATTTGCAATCTTTATCGCTTCTTCAAAAATTCCGCCTGAATTATTACGCAAATCCAGGATTACATTTTTTATTCCTTCTGCGTCCGCATTGTTAAGCTCCATCTCTATTTCAGTACTGCATCCGTCGGAAAATGTGGGCAAGCCAAGATATAATGTTTTCGTCTCGCCCTCGCCGAGAACTGCAACATCTAAAACCCTGTCGTGTATTACATCACGCACAACAGAAATAGTAAGAACACCGTCTATTCCCTCTCGATACAAGCCTAATGTTACCGTTGTTCCCACAGGTCCTCTGACAATGCTTGTAAGCTCCTCCAAAGCCATACCCGTAACATCTCTGCCGTCAACGGTTACAAACACATCGCCGGCTTTGATTCCCGCTTTCTCTGCGGCGGCTCCCGGCAAAACTCCGTTTACAATAAACTTATCGTCTTGTTGCAAAATTGTCACGCCTATGCCCTCAAAATTACTTTCAAGCTGACTGTAAAAATACTCGCTCTTTTCCGGAGGCATATAGATGGAATATTCATCAAGGAAGTCCATCATTGAATCTACTGCCGTTTCAAACAAATCAGGGCGTGCCTTCATAATACCCATCAATGCTTCATAGCAAAGACGGTCGTTGGTTGCCGCTTCATCTCTCGTATTATTTCCGATATATTGTATAAGCTCTTTTAAATATTTGGCGGTCTGGTCGCCGGTCATAGTATTAAACGACTCCAAAACTTCGGCATTTCCATCTGCGTATACCGTCGGTACTGTGCAGACAAATGTTGCCGCCAATATTATTGCAAGAGCTCTTTTTAAAAAGCTTTTCATATTTATCACTCCTATTTGAATTCAATACTTAAAACACGCAGCCCCTCTGTTGTATGTGCGATAACAGCCGTTACATCACTGTCCACATAATCGTTCGCACTTTCAAAGGCAATCTCGCCGCCCTTTAAACGGATTGAAGCACCCGAAAAATCAATCGCCTCATACTCCGCCGAAAGAGCAGTCTTTTTATCATTTGAAGTTGGGTTTTCTTTTATCGGCGAAACATCGACAAGTGAAATCTTATGTTCGATAGTATCGCAGTAAAAGAGCTTTCCCGTATAGACACCGACATCTAAAATCATAGGCCAAGTTGCGGCACTTACATTGACACAAAGCGTCGCTATCACTGTCACAAGTATAATAATCTTTTTTAAAAGCTTCATTCCATCACCTCTGAAAACTACATCGCAATTACATCTTTTCCGGTGCAGTAATTTTAAGCATTTTAAGAACGCCTTTAATTACAATGCGTGTACTGTCAATCAATTTAAGTCTGGCGTGCATTACTTCTTCGTCCTCCACCTTTACACGGCAGGAGTTATAGAAGGAATGGAAGCAGGTAGCAAGCTCCATTACATAACGTGTAATACGTGCCGGTTCAAGCGTTTCTGCCGCCTTTGTAATCTCCTCCGGAAGGTCACACAACTTCTTTAAGAGCTCTATCTCCGCTTCTTCTTTTAAGACTGACGGATTTATCTCCTTATAAGGACGCACCTTTATGCC
>JAZLIC010000003.1:0-16097 GCA_045617225.1 Clostridia bacterium | reverse complement strand
TGGCAACTTGCGGCAGCGGCAATCACAGGCTTTGTGGCAAAGGAAAACGTGGTAGGCACTCTTGCCATCTGCTTTGCGGGACTTCAAAATATGATTGGTACAGACAGTGTTGCCTTCTCCGGCGGCGCCGGTACAGAGGTTATGGTTATATCCAAAGCGGCGGCGCTTGCTTATCTTATGTTTAATCTCTATTCACCTCCGTGTTGTGCGGCAATAGGTGCTATGAATGCAGAAATGAAAAGCGCAAAATGGCTCTTCGGCGGTATAGGACTTCAAATAGGTATCGGCTACACCGTGGGATATTTGGTGTATACAACAGGTACACTTATTGCGGCACCGCAAAGCTTAAATATAAGTGCGGCGGTATGCGGACTTGTTGCAGTTTGTATATTTGCGGCGATTTTGGTGTATCTGATAAATAAAAACAAGGTGAAAGCGTAATGGAAAATTTATTGATTATTTTAATTCTTGTCCTTATTGTGGGCGGCATAATATGGTACTTACACAGGCCGAAAAAGTGTGGTAATAAATGTGCAGAATGCCCGTATGTAAAAAACAGTTGCAAAAAATGCAAATTATAGTTTACAAATGATTTTAAATGTGGTATTATCTGTGGAGAGGGGTGTTTCTTGTGAAAAAGAAACTTGTTGCAAGTATATTAGTTATTTTGTTGTTGTTTAGCTGAACGGTGGCAGAGGGGCTTGATTATAACCTTAAACTTTTTGTTTGGGAAGATAAGATGGCTCCTCTTACGTTACCTGTTGCTGAGAGTGTATCAAAAAATACAGATTGACTTTTTGTGTTCCGGTATGTTAAAATCATTTCCGGAAGGTAGTGGTAGTATGAAAAGAAAAGAGTATAGAGAAATTTTAGCATGCGACCGCGCAAGAGTTGATGATGTAGGTCATATAAAAGGATATATCATAAATAAGGGATATAGAGTTGTAGTTCATTTCCGAAGATGTCAGTATTTTAAAAGCAAGAAAAGTCTGTTTCTGTTTTATTTGTTGGAGAGGATGCGATACAGCGGTATTTGCTCAAAGTACGGATGTGATATACCAATCTCTATAAATGTGGGACCGGGCTTTAAAATCAATCATCCTGTTGGTATTATCATTAACGGCAGTGCGATAATCGGCAAGAATTTTACGATAAAGGGCGGTGCAGTAATCGGCAAAAACCATAATGGCGCACCGGTGATTGGCGATAATGTGGAAATCGGTGTACATGCTTTGGTAATAGGTAAAGTTGTTTTGGGCAATAATTCCCAGGTAGGTGCGGGCGCAATCGTTACACATGATGTCCCTGAAAACGGGGTTGCTGTATGTGATGCGGCACATTTACTGAAAATAAGAGAATAAAAAGAGGCTGTTTTTAAACAGCCTCTTTTCTTATATTTCGGGCTCAAAGCAGGGCATAAGTTCAAGTTTAAAGAGGTTTCTTTTATGGAGGGTGTCAATCCTCTCTTTTGTTGCCTCGTCCTCGCAAATGCCTGTGCGTATATATCTGTCAAGAGTGTTATAAGTAAAGCCTAAATTTTCTTCGTCGGTCTTTCCGCAAAGGCCGTCTATCGGTGTTTTCTCTATAAGATTTTCGGGCAGGTTCAGGGCTCTGCCAAGTTCTTTTACCTCATTGACGGTAAGGCGTGAAAGGGGACTGAAATCACCTGCGCTGTCGCCGTATCTTGTTGAATATCCGACATAATCTTCCGACAGGTTGCAGGTGTTTGCCACTCTTCCGTTTACCGATTGACTGACTGCGTAGAGAATAGCCATACGAATTCTGGGCGGAAGATTTGTCCTTGTTTGAGCGGTAATTTCTATCTCATCGGGCAGAGCGTTTGTCATTGCATTTAGCGCATCTTTAATATTGACGGTATAACGCTTTATCCCAAGATGCTCCGTAAGCTGAACGGCGCAGTCGATATCATGTTGCACGCCGCAGGGCATCAAAACGCCGATAACTCTGTCTTTGCCCAATGCTTCGGCGCATAACGCCGCCACGACCGAACTGTCCTTTCCGCCGGAAATTCCAACAACGGCATTGCAGTCCTTGCCGTTTTTATCAAAAAAATTTCTTATCCATAAAATGCAATCGTTTTTAATTTTTTCTGCATTAAACACTTTTATACACCTGCCAAAGCTTTTATATTAGTAACAGTATACCACACTTTTGGATTTTTTTCTATGGTTTTTATAAAATATTTGAAAATTTTAAAAAATTTCAAAAAAGTTTTGACAAGCCTTTGACAGAGAGGTATAATAATCATAAAGGGAAAGAAGTATTGTAGTTTTGCTTTTTTATTTTTTGATATTATTTAGGAGGCGAAGATTATGTCTTATATTGATGACGTAATGGCTCAGGTAGTAAAACAAAATCCGGAGGAAAAGGAGTTCCATCAGGCGGTAGAAGAAGTTTTAAATTCTATCAGACCTGTTGTTGAAAAGCACGAGGAACAGTACAAAAGAGATGCTTTGCTTGAAAGAATAGTAAACCCCGAAAGACAGATTAAGTTCAGAGTTCCGTGGGTTGACGACAATGGTAATGTTCAGGTAAACACAGGTTACCGTGTACAGTTCAACAGTGCAATCGGCCCGTACAAGGGCGGTATCAGACTTCATCCGTCTGTAAATATGGGTATTATCAAATTTTTGGGATTTGAGCAGATATTTAAGAACAGTCTTACCGGTCTTCCTATCGGCGGCGGTAAGGGCGGAAGTGATTTTGACCCGAAGGGCAAATCAGACCGTGAGATTATGGCATTCTGCCAGAGCTTTATGACAGAGCTTTGCAGACATATCGGCGCAGATACCGACGTTCCGGCAGGTGATATCGGAACAGGCGCACGTGAAATCGGTTATATGTTCGGACAGTATAAGAAGATCAAGAATGTTTTTGAGGGCGTGCTTACAGGTAAGGGACTTCAATACGGCGGCTCTCTTGCAAGAAGAGAGGCTACCGGTTACGGACTTCTTTATATCACCGCAGAGATGCTTAAATGCAACGGCAAGGACATTAAGGGCAAGACCGTTCTTGTATCGGGCGCAGGTAATGTTGCAACATATGCAATCCAGAAGGCACAGCAGCTTGGTGCAAAGGTTGTTACCTGCTCTGACTCTACCGGTTGGGTATATGACCCGGACGGCATTGATGTTGAAGCACTTAAAGAAATCAAAGAGGTTAAGCGTGCAAGACTTACCGAATATAAGAATTACAGACCGAATTCCGAGTATCACGAGGGCAGAGGCGTATGGAGCGTAAAGGCAGATATTGCTCTCCCTTGCGCAACACAGAACGAACTTAACCTTGACGATGCAAAGATGCTTGTTGCAAATGGCGTAACCGCCGTTGCAGAAGGTGCAAATATGCCGACAACAACAGAAGCTACAAAGTACTTGCAGGAAAACGGCGTTTTATTCCTTCCGGGCAAGGCTGCAAACGCAGGCGGCGTTGCAACAAGTGCGCTTGAAATGTCACAGAACAGCGAAAGACTTTCTTGGAGTTTTGAAGAAGTTGACAATAAGCTTCAGGGAATTATGGTTAATATTTTCCATAACCTTGACAATGCTTCAAAGACATACGGATTTGAAGGCGACTATGTAGTAGGTGCTAATATTGCCGGCTTTGTAAAGGTTGCGGATGCAATGAATGCACAGGGTATTATATAAAATATGTATATGATTGTTTTGAAATGCGGAATGACAATTGAGTAAAACTGAAAAAGCAGAGGCATCTTTGATGAAATCGTTAAAGACGCCTTTGCTTGTTTTTTAAAAGGAAGGAGATGTTTTGCTATGGATATGGTTTCAGAATATTTCGGCAGTTTGGTTTTTGATGACAGAGTTATGAAATCAAAGCTTTCTTCAAAGGTATACACTTCTCTAAAAAAGACTATTGAGGAAGGCGCAAAGCTTGATATTTCCGTTGCAAATTCAGTTGCAGAGGCGATGAAGGATTGGGCAATGGAGCATGGTGCGACACATTACACACATTGGTTTCAGCCCCTGACCGGCATAACTGCGGAAAAGCATGACAGCTTTATTACCCCATCACCTGACGGCGGCGTTATTATGGACTTTTCGGGCAAGGAGCTTATAAAGGGCGAACCTGATGCATCATCGTTCCCGTCGGGCGGACTTCGTGCCACTTTTGAGGCAAGAGGCTATACCGCCTGGGACCCCACATCTTATGCATTTATCAAAGGCAATGTGCTTTGTATTCCTACGGCGTTCTGCTCTTACGGCGGTGAGGCGCTTGATAAAAAGACTCCTCTTTTGCGTTCAATGGAAGCACTTAACAAGCAGGCACTCAGAATTTTAAAGCTCTTCGGTCACGATGCAAAGCATGTGCATACCTCCGTCGGTGCGGAGCAGGAGTATTTCCTTGTACCCGAAGAACTTTTCAACAGACGAAAAGACCTTATATATACAGGCAGAACACTCTTTGGCGCAAAGCCGCCGAAGGGACAGGAAATGGACGACCATTATTTTGGCGTAATCAAGCCAAAGGTTGAAGCATATATGACCGAGCTTAACGAGGAGCTTTGGAAGCTTGGCATTTTGGCAAAGACACAGCATAACGAGGCGGCTCCGGCACAGCATGAGCTTGCACCGATTTTTACGACTACAAATATTGCAACCGACCATAATCAGCTTACAATGGAGATTATGCAGAAGGTTGCCGCAAGGCACGGACTTGTTTGCCTGCTCCACGAAAAACCTTTCAAGGGCGTAAACGGAAGCGGCAAGCACAACAATTGGTCTATGGCGACCGATGCAGGCGTAAACCTTCTGTCACCGGGCGAAACGCCGTATGAGAATGCACAGTTTTTGCTTTTCTTATGTGCGGTGATAAAGGCAGTTGACGATTATCAGGATTTGCTCAGGATTTCCGTTGCAACGGCAGGCAATGACCACAGACTTGGTGCGGCGGAAGCACCTCCGGCGGTAGTATCTATGTTCCTCGGCGATGAACTTAATGCGATTTTAGAGGCTATTGAAAATGATACACCTTATGAGAGTACGGAAAAAACGCAGATGAAGCTCGGCGTTAATGTTCTTCCGAAGTTTAACCGTGACACAACGGACAGAAACAGAACATCACCGTTTGCATTTACGGGCAACAAGTTTGAGTTCCGTATGCTCGGTTCTTCGGACAGTATCGCTTGTGCAAACATTATGCTCAATACCGCTGTTGCGGAAAGTCTTAAAATCTATGCGGACAGGCTTGAAAACGCAGACGATTTTGAGACCGCTCTCCATCAGATGATACGAAAGACCATTAAAGACCATAAGCGTATTATCTTTAACGGAAACGGTTATGATGATGAGTGGATAAAAGAGGCTACACAGGAGCGTGGACTTTCAAACCTTCGCACAACACCTGATGCACTGCCGCACCTTCTTGATAAGAAGAATGTGGATATGCTTACAAGGCACAAGGTGTATTCGGAGGCTGAACTGAAATCGAGATGTGAAATTATACTTGAAAATTATTGCAAAACTGTTATAATAGAAGGTAGGACAATGGCAGAAATGGTCAACAGACAGATATTGCCTGCCGTTGAAGCATTCTCGACATACATTGCAAGCAGTTATAAAGCAAAGAAGGATGTTTTAAGTTCTGCGCCGTGTACTTACGAAACAGAGATTATGGAAAAGCTTACAACTTTGACGGATAGTATTTACGAAAAATGCAAAGATTTATCAAAGGAACTTAAACTTCTCCCCGGTGCAGATAATGTTATCGAGAGAGGATATGCTATCCGTGACAGAGTTCTCCCTGAAATGCTTAAGCTTCGTGCAGTATGTGACGAAGCGGAAACAATGACACCGAGCGGTTTTTGGCCGCTCCCGTCTTACGGAGAATTGCTCTTTGGGGTAAGATAAGTTAATATTTTTTAAAAGCGTTTGAGATAAGAGAAGTAGCACAAAAGACCGCTTTCAGCGAGTGCGGGAGGGTGAAAGCCGTACAGTAGGGTTTGTGTGAATAACACTTATCGAGCTGCGAGCTGAACGAAGAAATTTCAGTAGGTAAGCCGTGTCGTCACGCGTCAGTTGACAGAGCCTTTATATTGAGGCTTGGAAAATGAGAACAAATACAGGTGGCACCGTGATTGCAGCAATCGCCCTGTAGTATGCTGAAACATCTTGTTTACAGATGTTTTATAGTATTACGGGAGATGCAAAGAGCGGTGTCGCTTTTTGTCATTTAACGAAAATTCTCAAAAGCAGGAGGAAATAAAAATGAAAAGGACAGAGTATTGCGGACTTATCAGGCCGAGCCATATAGGTACGGAGCAGATGTGTTCGGGCTGGGTTACGACCAAGCGGGATATGGGCGGCGTAATCTTTTTGGACCTTCGTGACCGTGAAGGTGTTTTGCAGGTTGTTGTTGATACTGCAAAGGTAAGCGCAGAGGAATTTAACCTTGCGGAAAGACTGAGAATGCAGTCGGTTATCTGCGTAAAGGGTAAAATCCGTGAAAGGTCGGAGGATACCGTCAATCCGAAAATCGAAACAGGCACGGTAGAACTTTTTGCGGAGGAGATTGAACTTTTGTCTATGGCAGAGAGCCTCCCATATTCCATTGATGACGGCGAAAACGTGCGAGAGGAGCTTAGGCTGCGTTATCGTTATCTTGACATCAGACGCAGTCAGATGATAGATAACCTTCGTATGCGTCACCTTATCCAAAAGGCTACACAGGATTATCTTGATGAGCAGGGCTTTATCTATATCGAAACACCTACCCTTTGTAAGTCAACGCCTGAGGGCGCACGTGACTATCTTGTTCCGTCACGTATCCATCAGGGCAGTTTTTATGCTCTGCCGCAGTCGCCGCAGATATATAAGCAGCTTCTTATGGTTGGCGGCGTTGATAAGTACTATCAGGTGGCAAGATGTTTCCGTGATGAGGACTTGCGTGCAGACCGTCAGCCTGAATTCACACAGGTAGATATGGAGATGTCCTTCGTTGACCAGGAGGATATCTGGCAGCACCTTGAAAGATTGTTTAAGCATATATACAAGTGCTGTAAGGGTGAGGAGATAGGATATGACTTCCCACGCATCACCTGGACAGAGGCGATGGATAAATACGGCTCCGATAAGCCGGATATCCGTTTTGATTTGCCTATTGTTGACCTTACAGATATTGCAAAGAAGTGTTCCTTCTCGGTATTTAGAAGCGTATGCGACAAGGGCGGCGTTGTAAGAGCAATTAACGCAAAGGATTGTGCAGGATTTTCAAGAACAGAGATAGAAACTCTTACCAAAAACGCAATGTCATACGGCGCAAAGGGTATGGCGTGGATAGCATACCGTCCCGATGGCGAAATATACTCAATCCTTACAAAATATTTTGACGATAAAGAGATGCAGGAAATCCTTTCTGCAATGGACGCAAAGCCGGGCGACTTTATCTTATTCTGTGCGGATAAGTTAGATGTTGTACGCAGAACTTTGGGTAATCTTCGTTTAGATGTTGCGGATATGCTGGGACTTCGTGACAAGGACAAGTACGCTTTCCTTTTTGTTACCGATTTTCCGCAGTTTGAATATTCCGAAGAAGAAAAGCGTTGGATTTCAACTCACCACCCGTTCACAATGCCGTATCCGGAAGATGTCAAGTATCTGCTGACAGAGCCGGGAAAGGTTCGTGCACAGGCGTATGATGTTGTCTTAAACGGTATAGAACTTGGCTCGGGTTCTATCAGAATTCACAGACAGGACGTTCAAAAGGTGATGTTTGAAGCCTTGGGATTTAGTGATGATGAAATAGAGGAGCGTTTTGGATTTATGGTAAACGCCTTCCGTTACGGCACACCGCCTCACGGCGGATTTGCATTCGGTCTTGACAGATTTGTTATGTTGATGGTCGGTGCAAACTCAATCCGTGATGTTATCGCCTTCCCGAAAATTAAGGACGCATCTTGTCCTATGACAGACGCACCACAGCCTGTTGATGCAGAGCAGCTTCATGTTCTCGGCCTTGACAAACCTATGGGCGGCGATGCAGAGGGCGAGGCAAAATCGGGAAGCAGAAAGCATGCCGCCGATGTAGAAACGGTTGCAAACCTTGCACGTCTTGAATTCTCACCCGAGGAGATGGGCGGACTTCAAGATGAGATGGAGAAGATTATAGCTTTTGCAGATAAATTAAGCACAGTTGATACAACAGGCGTAGATGCTATCGCACATATTGTCCCGATGAAGAATGTGCTGCGTGAAGATGTGGTAGAGGACGATTTTACGGTAGATGAGCTTTTAAAGGCGACAGCTACAAAACACGACGGATATATTGTTGTTCCTCGTGTTGTTGAAAATTGAGGGGGTGAAGAATATGTCTGAATTAACAAAAAGAACGGTTTTAGAGCATTCGGAAGCCTTGAAGAATAAGGAATATTCTTCAGTAGAGCTTACCAAAGCTTACCTTGATAAAATAGAAGAAAGCGACAAGACTATCGGCGCATATATCACCGTGACGGCAGAGCAGGCACTTGAAAGTGCAAAAGCCTTTGATGAGGGCAAATGTGATGCAAAGGGCAAATCTCCTCTTGCAGGAATTCCTTGCGGAATAAAGGATAATATCTGCACAAAGGGAATAAAGACAACCTGTGCTTCTAAAATACTCGGCAATTATATACCGCCGTATAACGCATTTGTTACCGAAAAGCTCAATGAGGCAGGAGCTGTTGTCTTGGGAAAGATGAATATGGACGAATTTGCAATGGGCTCTACGACCGAGAATTCCGCCTTTAAGGTATGCCGCAATCCGGTGGACACAGACAGAGTTCCGGGCGGTTCTTCGGGCGGCTCTGCGGCGGCAGTTGCGGCAGAGGAAGCGCCGTATACATTAGGCTCCGATACAGGCGGCTCTATCCGTCAGCCTGCGGCTTTCTGCGGTGTGGTAGGAATGAAGCCGACCTACGGCAGTGTTTCAAGATACGGTCTTATTGCATTTGCTTCCTCGCTTGACCAGATAGGCCCTGTTACAAATACGGTTTTTGACAATGCACTTGTGCTGAATGCGATTGCAGGTCACGACCGAAAGGACGCAACCTCAATCAATCGTGAATATGATGACTTTACCGCCGATATAAAGGGCGGCGTTAAGGGTATGAAAATCGGTATCCCTTCGCAGTTCTTCGGCGAGGGTATTGCAGATGATGTAAAGAAGGCAGTTCTTGCGGCAACAGAGGCGTATAAGGCAATGGGTGCAGAACTTGTGCCGGTGTCTATGCCGTCGGTTGATTATGCACTCTCTGCGTACTATGTTATATCCTCGGCAGAGGCATCATCAAACCTTGCGAGATTTGACGGTATCCGTTACGGTTACAGGTCGGAAAATTATGACAATATAGACGAGCTTTACAGAAGAAGCCGAAGCGAAGGCTTCGGCGCAGAGGTAAAGAAGCGTATTATGCTTGGTACATTTGCTCTGTCATCAGGTTATTATGACGCATATTACAAGAAGGCGTTACAGGTAAGAAGCTTGGTAAGAAAAGATTTTGATGACGCTTTTGAAAAATGCGACTTCATTATATCTCCCGTTGCACCTACTGTTGCATATAAGATTGGCGAAAAGAGCGGCGACTCACTTCAAATGTATATGGGCGATGCGTACAGTGTTCCGATAAATATAGCAGGTATCCCTGCACTTTCGCTTCCTTGCGGAACAGGCGAGGGCGGTATGCCTGTCGGAATGCAGCTTATCGGTCCGGCGTTTAGCGAAGGCTTGTTATATCGTGCCGGATATGCGTTTGAAAATATAGGAAAGTGAGGGTAAAAGGCTATGAAGATGATAAAAGATTATGAAATGGTTATCGGACTTGAAGTCCATGTTGAACTTAAAACCAAAACTAAAATATTCTGCTCCTGTTCCACCGCTTACGGTGCCGCCCCCAATACCCAGACCTGTCCGGTCTGTTTGGGACTTCCGGGCGTTCTGCCTGTTTTAAACAAAAAAGTGGTTGAGTATGCAGTAAAGGCAGGACTTGCAACAAACTGTACCATTGCACATTATTCAAAGCAGGACAGAAAGAACTACTTTTATCCTGACCTCCCGAAGGCGTATCAGATAAGTCAGTATGACCTTCCGCTTTGCGAAAACGGTTATATAAATATTGAAACCGCTGATGGACCTAAGAAGATAGGCATTACAAGAATTCATATCGAGGAGGACGCAGGAAAGCTTGTCCATGATGACGAGTTTGGCACAATGATTGACTGTAACCGTTGCGGCGTTCCCCTGATTGAGATAGTTTCGGAGCCGGATATACGAACCTCCGAAGAAGCAAATGCGTATCTCGAAAAGCTTCGTGCGATTATCCTATATACCGGCGTTTCGGATTGTAAGAGCAACGAGGGTGCTTTCCGTTGCGATGTAAACCTGTCTGTACGCAAAAAGGGACAAAAGGAGTTTGGTACCCGTACGGAGATGAAGAATATCAACTCATTCAGATTTGCAGTTCAGGCTATCGAATATGAGTATAAGCGTCAGGTAGAGGTGCTTGAAGCCGGCGGCGAGATTGTTCAGGAAACAAGAAAGTTCGACCAGGAAACAGGAAAGACTTATACAATGCGTACAAAGGAAAACGCAAACGATTACAGATACTTCCCTGACCCCGACCTTCCGCCTATTGAGCTTACCGATAAAGATATTGACAAATTGCACGGCGAAATCGGCGAGCTTCCGGATGAGAGAAAGCAGAAGTATATGGAAAGATACGGACTTACTGCGTATGATAGTGACGTTTTGTTGTCTGACCCGAATGTTGCAAGATTTTTCGAGGAGGCAGCAAAATATACAACATATCATAAGAATGTGGCAAATATCTTTATTACGGATATTCTGCGCAGAAATAAGGGCGACTTCTCCTGCCCTGTTGCACCTGAGAATATTGCAAAGCTTGCAACCCTCTTTGGCGAGCAGGTTATAAACTCCTCTACATTAAAAAAGTTACTCGGCAGAATGTGGGAGAGCGACTTTGACCCGGCAGTTGTTGTTGAGGAGGAGGGACTTGGACAGATTAACGACCGTGATGTACTCTCTGAGATAGCGGATAAGGTCATAAGCAGCAGTGAAAAGTTTATACAGGACTACTTAAACGGTAACGAAAAGGTAATTGAGGCACTTATCGGTAAAGCTATGAAGGAGACCGGCGGAAAAGCAAATCCTGTTGTTTTGACAGAAGTGCTGAAAAGTAAAATGCAAAGCCTTAAATGATACTTTACTTTGCACAAGTTTTAACCGAAACGGTTGACAATCCCCTCTCGGTAATAGTATAATTACCATAGAAAAAATGTTGTTTATTGTAGGGACTTTCTCTATGTGCCGCCCATTTCAAAAAACGGCTTTAAACGACTTACAGGTTAATAATTTTTGGAGGGGGAGATGAACTATCAATAGCAGTATAGATTCATTATCCCCCTGTTTTTAAAGATAAAGAAACGAGGTTGATTTAGTATGGAAAAGAAAAACTTACTCTATGAAGGAAAGGCAAAAAAGGTATTTGAAACAGATAATCCGGAGTTGCTTATTGTATCATATAAAGATGATGCGACCGCCTTTAACGGACTTAAAAAGGGCACAATATCAGGCAAAGGCGTAATTAACAATCAAATGAGCAATATGCTTATGAAACTGCTTGAAGAAAAGGGAATACCTACCCATCTGGTAGAGGAAATTTCCGAAAGAGAAACAGTAGTAAAAAAGGTTACCATTGTTCCTCTTGAAGTAATTGTCAGAAACATTGCGGCAGGCTCTTTTTCTAAGAGATACGGCGTTCCTGAGGGCAAAGCTTTCTCAGAGCCTACCTTTGAGCTTTCATATAAGAATGATGATTTGGGCGACCCGCTCTTAAATGACAGTCACGCAATAGCAATCGGTGCCGCAACAAAAGAGGAAATCGACATAATCAGAACATACGCTCTTAAAGTAAATGAGGAGTTAAAGGCATTTTGGAAAGAGCGTGGCGTTACCCTTGTTGACTTTAAGCTTGAATTCGGCAAGACCGGCGACGGCACAATCGTGTTAGCAGACGAAATCAGTCCTGATACTTGCAGATTTTGGGACAGTAACACAGGCGAAAAGCTTGATAAGGACAGATTCAGGAGAGATTTGGGCGGCGTTGAAGACGCTTATATAGAGGTAATGAAGCGTGCCTCTGAAAATACAAAGTAAGGAGTAAATAATATGTCAAACTGTGCGATTGTAGGAATAAATTGGGGCGACGAAGGCAAAGGCAGAATGGTTGACCTTTTCACGGAGAATTATGATATTGTTGTAAGATATCAGGGCGGCGGAAACGCAGGCCATACAGTTATCAATGATAAGGGTAAATTCGCCCTCCATCTTTTACCGTCAGGTATATTCAGAGATGGCGTGGTTAATATTTTGGGTAACGGCGTTGCCGTTGACCCAGAGAGCCTTTGGAAGGAAATCGAAGGTGTGGCTGAGCAAGGCGTGTCCATTACGGGTGATAATCTTAAAATAAGCGACCGTGCGTCACTTCTTCTCCCGTGGCATAAGGACTTGGACGAGCTTGAGGAGCAAAGACTTAAAGATAAGAAGTATGGTTCAACAAAGCAGGGTATTGCTCCGTTTTATTCAGACAAATATCAAAAAAAGACAATACTTGCTGGCGAACTCTTTTATCCGGAAGCGTTAAAAGAGCATATATGCGACTTAATGGAGTGGAAGAACCTTACACTCACAAAGGTATATGGTGCAAAAGGCTATACCGAGGAAGATATTTATGCGTGGATTGATAACTATGCCGAGAAGATAAAGCCGTTTATCTGCGATACGGGTGCTTATCTTAAAGAGGCATCGGAAAACGGCAAGAGAATCCTCTTTGAGGCACAGCTTGGCTCACTCCGTGATTTGGATTACGGAATTCACCCATATACAACCTCGTCAAATACAACTGCGGCGTATGCGCCAATCGGCTCAGGTTTTCCGGGGGCAAAGATTGACGATGTTGTAGGCGTTGTAAAGGCGTATTCAACCTGTGTCGGCGAAGGTCCGTTTGTTTCCGAGATGTTCGGCCCTGAGGCAGACAAGCTCAGAGAGGCAGGAGCGGAGTACGGTGCAAAGACAGGCAGACCTCGCAGAGTGGGAGCTATGGATATTGTTGCGACTGCTTACGGTATTGAGGTACAGGCTGCTACGGATATTGCCCTTACAAAGTTAGATGTTTTAAGCTATCTTGATAAAATTCCCGTTTGCACAGCTTATTTGGTTGACGGAAAGGAAGTTAAAAGATTTCCGTTCCCAACACTCTTAAAGGAGGCAAAGCCTGTTATAGAGTATGTTGACGGTTGGAAGTGCGACATATCGGGCGTTCGCAAATGGGAGGATTTACCTGAGGCGGCACAGGATTATGTGCTTTATTTAGAGGATAAATTATCTTGTAACATCAAGTACATATCGGTCGGACCTGAAAGAGAGAGCATTATTGTAAAGGAGTAAAGGTATGTCTTATAAAATATTAAAAAAGATAGATTTAAATCCTCAGGTTTTCCTGATGGAGATTAAGGCACCTGCGGTTGCACACAGAGCAGAGCCGGGACAGTTTATAATTCTCAGAATAGATGAATTCGGCGAGCGTGTTCCGTTTACCATTGCCGATTATGACAGAGAAGAAGGCACGGTTACAATAATTATACAGGCAGTCGGCAAGACAACAAAGGATTTGGCAAAGATGTCGGCAGGAGATGAAGTCCTTGACTTTGCAGGCCCTTTGGGAGTGCCTACTCCTCTTGAAAATATTAAAAACGCCATAGTTGTGGGCGGCGGTGTCGGCACAGCTATCTGCTATCCGCAGGCAAAGAAGCTTAAAGAGCTTGGCAGTCATGTGACAATGATTGCAGGCTTTCGTGATAAGGATTTTATAATCTTAGAGGACGAGTTAAAGGCGGCGTCAAACGAGCTTATAATAACAACAGATGACGGCTCCAACGGTGTAAAAGGCTTTGTAACCGAAAGGTTAAAAGAAGTGCTTGAAAGCGGTGTGAAGTGCGACGAGGTTATCACGGTAGGTCCGCTCCCTATGATGAGGGCGGTTTGCGCAGTTACAAAGGAATATGATATACCGACAACCGTTTCAATGAACCCTGTAATGATAGACGGAACGGGAATGTGCGGCGGTTGCAGAGTGGTAGTCGGCGGAGAGGTTAAGTTCGCCTGTGTTGACGGCCCGGACTTTGACGGACATAAAATTGATTGGGACAATGCAATGAAAAGGCAACAACTCTTAAAAGGCCTTGAAAAGAGAGCCTGTGATGAGGGCAGATGTCGCCTGACAGGAAAGGAGTCTTAAAATGCCTAATATGCAGAATACTAAAAACCCAATGCCTGAGCAAGAACCAAATGTAAGAAACAAGAACTTTTCAGAGGTTAGCTTTGGCTATACAGAGGAAATGGCAATCTCCGAGGCGCAAAGATGCTTAAACTGTAAAAACAAGCCTTGTATGGAGGGTTGTCCCGTATCTGTAAAGATACCGGAATTTATCGCAAAGATGGCAGAGGGCGATTTTGACGGTGCTTATGAAAAGATTACCGAAACAAACTCACTCCCTGCAATATGCGGCAGAGTTTGTCCGCAGGAAAGACAGTGCGAGTCAAAGTGCGTAAGAGGCATTAAAGGTGAGCCTGTCGGAATAGGCAGACTTGAAAGATTTGCCGCTGATTATAGTATGAAAAACAACAACGAAACCGCAAAAGCACCTCAGAAGAATGGTAAAAGGGTTGCGGTTGTCGGCTCGGGCCCATCGGGACTCAGTTGTGCCGGTGACCTTGCAAAGCTTGGTTATGATGTAACAATTTTTGAGGCTTTCCATACTGCCGGCGGTGTCTTGATGTATGGCATACCGGAGTTCAGACTGCCGAAGGAAATTGTGCAGAAGGAGATAAAAAAGCTCCGTGAGATTGGCGTAAAGATAGAAACAAATACCATTATCGGAAAATCATATTTGCTTGACGAGTTGTTTGATTATCTTAACTTTGATGCGGTATACATCGCAACAGGCGCAGGACTTCCGAACTTTATGGGAATAGAAGGCGAAAGCCTGAACGGTGTATATTCGGCGAATGAGTTTTTGACAAGGATTAACCTTATGAAGGGCTATAAATTCCCTGAATACGATACCCCTGTTTATTGCGGAAAGAATGTTGCAGTCTTTGGCGGCGGTAATGTGGCTATGGATGCCGCACGCTGTGCAAAGAGATTGGGTGCGGAGAATGTTTATATCATCTACCGCAGGGGTAAGGAGGAGCTTCCTGCAAGACTTGAGGAGGTTCATCACGCCGAAGAAGAAGGCGTAGAGTTTAAACTCCTTCAAAATCCGATTAGATTTTTGGGTGATGACAACGGAAGCCTTGTCGGTGTAGAAGTTTGCGATATGGAGCTTGGCGAGCCTGACGAAAGCGGCCGTCGCAGACCGCAGAAGATAGACGGTTCCGAACATATTATAGATATAGATACTGCGGTTGTGGCAATCGGTCAGTCGCCAAATCCGTTAATCAAGCAGACCACAGAGGGACTTGAAACAAATAACCGTGGTTGTATCGTGGTTGACGAATACGGCGCAACATCAAAACCGTTTGTATATGCCGGCGGTGATGCAGTTACAGGCGCCGCAACGGTAATACTTGCAATGGGTGCAGGAAAGACGGCGGCTGCCGCAATCCACGAAAAACTTAAATAAGGAGAAAACAAAATGACAAATAAGTATGAATCGCCATTATCGTCAAGATATGCTTCCGAGTATATGCTAAGCCTCTTTTCATCTGATACCCGTTATCAAACATGGCGAAGGTTATGGGTATCTTTGGCTAAGGCAGAGAATGCCTTGGGATTGCCTATTACAAAAGAACAGGTAGCAGAGCTTTCTGCACATATCACAGATATTGATTATGAGGCAGTTGCCAAAAAGGAAAAGGAAGTTCGCCACGATGTTATGGCACATATTCACGCTTTCGGTATGGTTGCGCCCGGTGCGGCGGGAATTATTCACTTGGGTGCTACAAGTTGTTATGTTACCGATAATGCAGACCTTGTTATTTACAGAGATGCGCTTAAATACATAAGA
>JAZLIC010000002.1:0-3298 GCA_045617225.1 Clostridia bacterium | reverse complement strand
TACCGTTCCGAAGATAAATGTTATCGTAAGAAAGGCATACGGAACAGCTTATATCGCTATGAACAGTAAGCACTTGGGTGCAGATATGGTATTTGCTTGGCCTGCTGCGGAAATCGCAGTTACAGACCCGGAAACTGCCGCAAACATTATTTTCAGAGATGATATAGCGGCATCTAAGGACCCTGGCAAGACGAGAGGCGATAAAGTCGGCGAATATGCAGATAAGTTCTGCAATCCGTATGTTGCCGCAAGCCGCGGTTATGTTGATGATGTGATTGAGCCTGATTCAACACGCCCACGCATTATCAGTGCGCTTGAAATGTTAATGAGCAAGCGTGAAACAAGACCGAGTAAAAAGCACGGAAACATTCCTGTATAAGAAAGGGGTTATATAATATGACTTTAACTCAGGCGTTATCTGAAGGCTTATTGGTAACCTTCGTCGGTTTGGTTATTGTGTTTTCGGTCTTGATTATTCTTATGCTTGTCATGATGGCAATGAAGGCTGTTTTTTATAAAGAGGACAAGCCGACAAATGAAGTTCAGGAAACTAAAACTTCTGCTCCGCCTGTTCAGGCAGTGCAGACAAATGCGGACGAGGGCGAGCTTATTGCAGTCTTGACTGCGGCAATCGCTTCAAGCCTTAACACATCAACATATAATTTAAAGATTAAGTCTTACAGACGAGTTGATAATGCTTCACCAAGTTGGAACCGTGCAGGTTTAAGTGAAGTAATCGAATCAAGATTTTAAGGAGGATTTTACTATGAGAAAATTTAATATCACTGTAAACGGAAATACCTATGAAGTAGATGTAGAAGAAGTAGGCGGCGTTTCTACCGTTGCTCCTGCCCCTGTATCTGCTCCGACAGCGGCTCCTGCTGCTGCACCCGCGCCTGCTCCGGCGGCTCCTGCCGCACCTGTTGCCGGTGCAACAAATGTTACCGCACCTATGCCCGGAACTATCGTAAATGTAAAGGTAAAGGTTGGCGATACAGTTAATTCAGGCGATGTACTCTGCGTACTTGAAGCTATGAAGATGGAAAACGAAATTATGGCTCCTAAGGCAGGTGAAATTGTAGGCGTAAGTACATCTCGCGGTGCATCTGTAAACACAGGTGACCCACTTGTATCTATTGGTTAATTTTTTTGATGTTATATTTTTAATGGAAGGGTGATATTGTGTCAGGAGCATTAAATGCTTTAACCAGTTTTTTGGGAAGTACCGGTTTTGCGGCTATGCTTGATTCTATGAAGAATGCCGATAACTTCCTTTTGGCAATAGGCACGCCTCTTATGATAATAATTGCCTGTGTTTTACTTTACCTTGCAATTGTAAAGGGGTTTGAACCGTTGCTTTTATTGCCGATTGCTTTTGGTATGCTTTTGTCCAACTTACCTATGTTTAAGGGTTCAAGTGCAATTTTGATGCACACTGAATATTTTACCGATGCGGCATATATGGTAAACGGACATATAGATGTTGGAAGAGTCCTCGCAGAGGGCGGATTACTTGATATTTTGTATTTAGGCGTAAAGCTTGGTATTTATCCGCCGCTTATTTTCTTGGGTATCGGATGTATGACGGACTTCGGCCCGCTTATCGCAAACCCAAAGAGTATTCTTTTGGGTGCTGCGGCACAGCTTGGTGTGTTCATTACATTCCTTGGTGCGCTGATACTTGGTGCAGTGGTACCGGGTATTAACTTTGGCGTAAACGAAGCGGCTTCAATCGGTATCATCGGCGGCGCTGACGGACCTACCGCAATTTATGTTACAAAGACTTTGGCACCGGCGCTGCTGCCGGCGATTGCTATTGCGGCATATTCTTATATGGCGCTCATACCGGTTATACAACCGCCTATTATGAAGTTACTTACAACAAAGGAAGAACGTCAGATTGTTATGGAACAGTTAAGACCTGTAAGTAAGACAGAGAAGATTTTGTTCCCTATTATCGTTACAATCGTTGTTGCACTTATCGTGCCTGATGCGGTTGCACTTGTTGGGATGCTTATGCTCGGTAACCTTGCAAAAGAGTGTGGGGTTGTTGACAGATTATCTAAGACAGCTCAAAACGGACTTATGAATACCATTACAATTTTCTTAGGTCTGACAGTTGGTGCTACTGCCACCGCAGAGGCGTTTTTGACGGTTGAAACGTTGGGCATTGTATTACTTGGACTTATTGCCTTTTGTTTCAGTACTGCGGGCGGTCTGATATTGGGCAAAATTATGTGCAAGTTAACCGGCGGCAAGGTAAATCCGCTTATCGGTTCTGCGGGCGTTTCTGCGGTACCTATGGCGGCTCGTGTTTCCCAATCTGTGGGACAGAAGGAAAATCCGTCAAACTTTTTGCTTATGCATGCGATGGGACCGAATGTTGCCGGCGTTATCGGCTCTGCGGTTGCCGCAGGTGTATTTTTATCAATGTTTTCGTAAGATAAATTCTAAAATAGGAGGAAATAGATATGGCTAAAGTCGGAATTTGCGAAACTGTTTGTCGTGATGCGCATCAGTCACTTATTGCTACGCGTATGACAACAGACGAAATGTTACCTATCTTGCCTACAATGGACAAGGTTGGATATCATTCATTGGAGGTATGGGGCGGTGCTACATTTGACGCCTGCCTTCGTTTCCTGAATGAGGACCCGTGGGAAAGATTAAGAAAGATTAGACAGGCTGCACCTAATACTAAGCTTCAGATGTTGTTCCGCGGTCAAAATGTATTGGGCTATCGCCACTATGCAGATGATGTTGTAAAATACTTTGTGCAGAAGTCTATTGCAAACGGTATTGATATTATTCGTATTTTTGATGCTTTAAACGATGTTCGTAACCTTGAAACCGCTATTAAGGCAACAAAGAAGGAAAAAGGTCATGTTCAGGCTGCTATTTCATATACAATAAGTCCTGTACACGATAACGAATTTTTCGTTAAGCTTGCGAAGGAATATGAGAACTGCGGTGCGGATTCTATCTGTATTAAGGATATGGCAGGTCTTTTGACTCCATATACCGCTTATGACCTTGTAAAGAGCCTTAAAAAGGCAATAAAGGTTCCTATCCAACTCCACACCCACTATACAAGCGGTGTTGCCTCAATGACTTATTTAAAGGCAGTAGAGGCAGGTGTTGATGTTTTGGATTGTGCTATTTCGCCTATGGCTATGGGTACATCACAACCGCCTACGGAAGCGATTGTTGCAACTCTTGCCGGCAGTGAATATGATACAGGTATAAACCTTGACCTTTTGACTGAGATTGCAGATTACTTTAAGCCGCTTCGTGAGAA
>JAZLIC010000001.1:0-2920 GCA_045617225.1 Clostridia bacterium | reverse complement strand
GTTTCCTTTTCACATTCGGGACATTTATATACATTTCTGTAGTAATCAATTACAAAAATC
Source organism: Clostridia bacterium (assembly GCA_045617225.1). Classification (GTDB taxonomy): domain Bacteria; phylum Bacillota; class Clostridia; order Monoglobales; family Monoglobaceae; genus JAZLIC01. Next base: position 2,860 of record JAZLIC010000001.1, on the reverse strand, counting down.
TGTGCCGTAACTATATTAAGCTCGCTATGGAGTTTTTCTTTCCCTATGCATACCAGCTCACCCTTGCATATATCACATACCTTTTCATCCTCCTCTAAATCTATTACAACCTCTTCTGTCACTTCTTTTCCCGCAGAAAAGATACAGACAACGGTTGTACGGATTGCAGTCATAGTTTTGCTTAATAATTGCCGCCAAGCCGTCTATTGACCTTCGCATATCGGTATATCCGCATACGATGTATGCTTTTTCTGTGTTAATTCCGCCTAACATTTGAGTGCACCTATCACCGAACATAAAAGCTCCGGGGATATATCATGCGGCAATTCAATATTTATTCCTCCGGATTTAATTTTAATTTGATTTGAATATCCATATTCATTATTCAGCTGTTGAGGCAGTGTATTAACAGGAACTATTTCAGGTGAAATATTATCACAGACAAAATCCCGTAACCGCCTTAATCTGTAGTAATACGTTTTGATATTTACGCCATTATCCCTGCACCAATCAACAACAGTCTGCCCACTGCTGCGGCATTCTTCTACCATGTGCCTCCATTCATCAAACATTACCTGTTCTTTGACTAATCTTATTTTATCCATTCCAATCAACTCCATAGACTTTATTGGAATACATTATATCATACCTGACTTGACTTGGGAATACACCTGATTATTGAGCGGATACAACAGATATATTAGGTATCCGTATACGTCAAGATTGTTCGTATCCGCTCAATAATCATGTGTACAGTATCCGCTCGTATCCGCTCAATAATCATGTGTACAAAAGTCCCGATACGATTGTATCAGGACTTTTTCCCATTACAGTATTCAGGTATGGCATCAGACCACGGCAGAAATTTTCTCAATTCATCATCCTTTGGGTTATCTCCAAGCTTCGGTAATTCGCTGAACAGATATATCAGGTATCCGTATACGTCAAGATTGTTCAGTTTTGCCGTTTCTATCATACTAAAGCATAGTGCACTTGCTTCGGCTCCTTTTGAGGTATCCGAAAACAGGAAGTTCTTTCGGGCTATAACAAACGGTTTTACGGCTCTTTCTGCACGGTTATTCGTCATTTCGAGCTTTCCGTCAGATAGATAACCGTTTAATTCATTTTTGTTATGTATTGAATATTCTGCTGCTCTTGACAGTGCCGAGCCTTTTCCGGTTTCTATATGTTCTATTATGCTCCAATACTTTTCAAGCACAGGCTTACTCTGCTTTTCACGTTCTCCCTTTATTTCTTCTGTGGGTATGCCTTCAAGACCTTTTTCTATTGAAAAAAGCCGTTCTATCAGCTCAAGAGCCTGTGCGGCTTTTGAGTTTTTATCTTCTATTCCTTTCGGCAGACAATCTACAAACTTTCTTCGTGCGTGTGCCCAGCAGCCTATCCTTGTCGCATTGGCAGCTGCGTTATATGCACTGTATCCGTCTGTATGCAGATACCCTCCGTAATCTCCTATACATTCCCGGACAACCGCCGATGAACGTGTCGGATGATATTTATACAGCGACATTGGCTTTTCCGAATATTTTCCGGAGCAGAATACCCACATTCTTGACATTGATTCTGTCGGTGTTCCGTCTCGTTTTAACACTCTCAGCTCTGTTTCATCTGCATGAATTATATCTTCACATAAAAGCTCTTTATGCATAAGCTCCCATAAAGGCATAAGCCATACAGAGCTTCTTATTATCCAGTTTGCAAGGGTGTTTCTGCTTAATTCTACTCCCTGACTTTTCCAGTATTGCTCCTGTCTGAACAGTGTTACACCGTTTTGATATTTCTCCTGTATTGTATATGCAACAGCTGCCGGACTTGCCATGCTCTTTTTCATAACCGAAACAGGTGCTTTTGGCTTCTTTATGTTTGCTTCATCTGTTTCCTTTTCGCATTCGGGACATTTATATACATTTCTGTAGTAATCAATCACAAAAATCTGTGCCGGTACTATATTAAGCTCACTATGGAGTTTTTCTTTTCCTATGCACACAAGCTCATTCTTGCATATATCACATACCTTTTCATCTTCCTCTAAATCTATTACAACTTCTTTATGCGGAAGATTTTCCGTAAGCTCTTCTTTTGTTCTTTTCGGTTTGCGTATATATGCCTTTACAAGCGTTTCTTCTGTTGGTTCATCAGCACCGGAATTATATTCTAGTTCAGCTTCATTAAACAAGCTTAACTGTTCGGAACCGTAAATGCTGTTTATGGTTTCTCTTGAATGACCAAACATCATCTTTTTGCTTTTGACGAGCATTTCATAAAGATTGTTATTTGCCAAATCAAGCTCTTTGACTTTGGTTTTTAAATCGGTGATTTCTGTCTGTAAATCGAATATTATTTTTAATGCTTCTTCCATAGTTTTTGGTAATTCACAAGACACAATAAAACACCTTCTTTTCTCTTGTTTTTTCTATATCTATTATACCACAAAAACGGCTTAAAATCAAGCTTTTTGGCGTTTTTTTGTAATTTTTTTTGATTATTTTTTTGCTATATCATATCTTTTGGAATATACTTTTTTATTGCATTTGGTTGTTCGATTTCAAGTCCCTGCATAAGCCATACAAGCTGTTCAGATGTAAGTGCCGTTACCTCACTTTTGTTACGTGGCCATCGAAACCGTCCGTTATCAAGCCGCTTATACAAAAGCATGAATCCGTCATCATCCCACAGTAAGCCTTTGATTCTGTCACTTCTTTTCCCACAGAAAAGATACAGACAACGGTTATACGGATTGCAATCATAGTTTTGCTTAATAATTGCCGCCAAGCCGTCTATTGACCTTCGCATATCGGTATATCCGCATACGATGTATGCTTTTTCTGTGTTAATTCCGCCT